>NZ_JBBEGC010000080.1:0-33189 GCF_037401995.1 Saccharothrix sp. CCNWYY140 | reverse complement strand
TTTTTGGCTGCACCCGGGGAAATCTGTGGTAGCCCTTCGGGCAGGCCATACGGGGATGACACAAGCAAGAAGCCCAACCAGGGGGGTGCCGCGCGGCAGCCAAGCGAAAAACCTGGCGCGGCGCGGCGTGTGGTGGGCAAGCGGAGAACCTTGCCGCGCGGCGGGGTGGGCAGCGATGGTGCGTGGCGCGCGGTGGCTGGTGGCTGGTCAGCCCATCGTCTTCTGGCCGTCGAGGGTTTCGCGGATGATGTCGGCGTGGCCGGCGTGTTGGGAGGTCTCGGCGATCAAGTGCAGCAGAACCCGCCGGACCGTCCACGACTCCTTCGCGAACCAAGGTGCGACCGGTAGCGGGTGGGCGGTGTCCAAGTCGAGCTCTGCGATCAAGGCCTCCGTCTTGCGGGCCGTCTCCTCGTACGCCGCCAAGGTGTCCGCCAAGGTCTCGCCCTCCACCAAGCGGAAGCCGTTCTCCCAGTCGGACTGTTCGCTCTCCATCAACTCCGCGCCGCCCACCGCGAAGCGCATCCAGCTCTCCTCGGTGTTGCGGACGTGCTTGATCAAGCCGCCCAGGGACAGGGCGCTCTTGGTCGGGGTTTCGCGGGCCTGCTGCTCGGTGATGCCCTGGACCGTGTACTTCAGGAAGCCTCGGTGCTTGGTCAGGGTGTTGAGCAGGTCGGTCTTCTCGGCGGAGAGCGTGGCGGTGGTCATCTGGGGGCCGTCCTTCATGGCTTGTCGTTGTGGTCAACGGTATGGAGTATTGCGGTCAGGTCCGGTCCTCGTTGGGGAAGTCGAGTGAAAATCTCGTTCTCGGCTTACGCTCCCCTGCGTGGACCTGCCCGTGATGCCGCCCGTCCGCCCGATGCTGGCCAAGGCCGTGCGCGAGGTGCCGCGTGGGGACGGGTTGGTGTTCGAACCCAAGTGGGACGGGTTTCGGTGTGTCGTGTTCCGGGACGGGGACGAGCTTGAGCTGGGCTCTCGCAACGACCGGCCGTTGACCAGGTACTTCCCCGAGGTCGTCGAGCTGCTCAAAGAAGGGCTGCCGGAGCGGTGCGTGGTGGACGGGGAGATCGTCATCGTCACGCCCGAAGGGCTGAGTTTCGGGTTGCTCCAGCTCCGGTTGCACCCAGCGGCGTCCCGCGTGCGGAAGCTCGCCGCTGAGACGCCGGCCGAGTTCGTGGCGTTCGACCTGCTCGCCCTGGGCGACCGTGACCTCACCGGCACGCCCTTCGGGGAGCGTCGTGAGCTGCTGGAACAGGCCCTGCGGCCCGCGAAGGGGCTGCACCTCACCCCAGCCACCGACGACCCGGACGTCGCCCAGGACTGGTTCACCCGCTTCGAGGGGGCCGGGTTCGACGGGGTCGTCGCCAAGCGCACCGACCTGCCCTACGAGCAGGACAAGCGGGTGATGTGGAAGGTCAAGCACGAGCGCACGGCGGACTGCGTGGTCGCCGGGTTCCGGTGGCACAAGGACGGGGAAGGCGTCGGGTCGTTGATGCTCGGGCTCTACGACGACGGCCGGTTGCAGCACGTGGGTGTGGCGAGCAGCTTCACGGCCGCGCGGCGACGGGAGCTCGTGGAAGAACTCGCGCCCTACCGGGAGAACGCGCTCGATGGCCACCCGTGGGGCGAATGGGCGCACGTGGACGCGCGGACACCGGGTGCGGCGAGTCGGTGGGCGCCGACCAAGGACATGGCGTGGCAGCCGTTGCGGCCCGAACTCGTGGCAGAGGTGCGGTACGAGCACGTCGAAGGTCGTCGGTTCCGGCACACCGCCCGGCTGGTCCGGTTCCGGCCCGATCGGACGCCCGACTCGTGCACCTACGAGCAGCTCGACGAAGCGCCGCCCGCGGAGCTGGCGGAGGTGTTCGGGTTGTGACCACCGAGGTCGAGGGTGTCGTGATCACCAGTCCGGACAAGGTGTTCTTCCCGCAGCGCGGCGAGACCAAGCTCGACCTGGTGCGCTACTACGTCTCGGTCGCCGAACCGCTCATGCGGACCATGCGCGGCCGTCCGCTGCTGATGGAGCGGTACCCGGAGGGCGCGGGCGGGAAGTCGTTCTTCCAGAAGCGGGTGCCGAAGTCGCCGCCGGACTGGCTGCGGACCACCACCGTGTCCACGCCCAACGGCACCACCAGCGAGGCCCTGGTCGCGGCCGACATCCGGCACGTCCTGTGGGCGGTGAACATCGGCTGCCTGGGCTTCCACGTGTGGCCGATCCGCGCCGAGCGCCCGGAGGTGACCGACGAGCTGCGGGTGGACCTCGACCCCTCCCCCGGCGTCGACTTCCCGCAGCTGCGCGAGGCCGCGAAGCTGACCCGGTCGCTGCTGGCCGAACTCGGCATCGAGGCCTACGTCAAGACCACCGGGTCGCGCGGGCTGCACCTCTACGTCGCCCTGCAACCGAAGTGGGACGGGTACCACGTGCGTGCGGCGGCTGTGGCGTTGGCGCGTGAGCTTGAGCGACGGCACCCCGAGCAGATCACCGCGCACTGGTGGAAGGAAGAACGCGGGTCGCGAGTGTTCGTCGACTTCAACCAAAACGCCCCGCACAAGACGGTGTTCGGCGCGTGGTGCGTCCGGCCGCGTGTGGGGGCGCAGGTGTCGACGCCGATCGCGTGGGAGGAGCTGTCGTCCGTCGAACCGGACGGGCTCACCATCGCCACCGTGCCGGGCCGCCCGGACCCGTGGGAGGCCATGCCCGAGCACCCGCAGTCGATCGAGCCGCTGCTGGAGATGTCCCGGCGCGACATGGAGGCCGGGCTGATGGACGCGCCCTGGCCGCCCGTGTACCCGAAGATGCCCAACGAACCGCCGCGCGTCGCCCCGAGCCGCGCGAAGAAGTAGTGCCGGTTTTTCCAATCGCCGGGAGTGCGCGGCCGGCGATGCTGGTCGCATGTTCCTGATCACCGGCGTCACCGGCACCACCGGCAGTCTCGTCCGCAAGTTCCTGCTCGACCGCGGCCTGCCCGTCCGGGGCATGACCCGCACCCCGTCCCGGCCCGACGACGTGCCCGGCGACTTCACCTCGCCCGACTCCCTGGCCGCCGCGCTGACCGGCGTCACGGCCGCCTACCTGGTCACCGCGCCGGCCACCCCCGTCCCGGACCACGACCTGGCGTTCCTCGCGACGGCTCGGGCGGCCGGGGTGCGGCGGGTGGTGCGGCTGTCCGCCATCGGGACCGGGGAGGTGTTCGAGGGGTCGGTGCTGGCGCCCCACCACCACACCGCCGACGAGGCCCTGCGGGACAGCGGGCTGGAGTGGACGATCCTGCGGCCTTCCCACTTCGCCACCAACATGCTGCGCACCCCGGTCTACAACATGACCGGCGACGCCAAGCACGGGGTGATCGACCCCGCGGACATCGCGGCGGTCGCGGTGGAGGCCCTCCTGGGCGACCACCGGGGCGAGGTGCTCACGCTGACCGGTCCGGAAGCGCTGAGCGTGCCCGAGCAGGCGGCGATCCTGCGGGAGGTCCGGCCGGTCGAGGTGGTGGACGTGGACCCGTCCGCGGTCGACCCGTCGTGGCGCAGCGGCGTGCTGTGGGCGCGGGCCGGGCACAACGCCGTGGTCACCGACACCGTCGAGCGCGTTCTGGGACGGCCGGCGACACCGTTCAAGCAGTGGGCGCTGGGTCTCTAGGCGGCGATCGGGATGGTGTCGAGGGCGGCGCGGCCGGCCGGGGTCAACCGGGCCGGCCCTTGGCCCGCGATGAGGCCGGCGCGCACCAGCCGGGGACCGAGGAACTGGTCGCAGCAGGCCAGGCCGTCGACGAGCAGCGTGCCCGCCACGTAGGCGCAGCGACCTGCCGCGACGGCGCGGAGGACGGCTCGGTCGCGATGGGTGATGGTGGCGTTCATGGCGGTGACTCCTTCCGGGTCGGGGCGGGATGTCCCTACTACCCGTTCGACGAAGCAGCCTGCCGGGATTCGACACCCCTGGGGAAATTCTCGGGTGTACCGATTCCGACTCCGTGAACTCCTGCTCGCACCCCGCTGGACCCGATTGTGAAAAGCCGCCCGCCACCTCCTACGCGATCGCTTCCACCGCTTACGCGATGGCTTCCGCCGCCTTCCGGAACGCGTCGACCAGCTGCGGCCACCGCGTCGCCCTGTCCCGGTTGATCGACTGCGGCGAGGGGTGCGGCGCGTTGAACACCTTCAGCCCGTACCCCTTGCCGGACAGGTTCCACCCGGTCCCGGCCGGGGTCCCGAGCACGACCACCGCTTTGAGGCTCTTGAGCATCCGCAGCAGCTCGACCAGGTACGGGATCGCCGCCCGCAGGTCGGCCGGCGTCGGCGCGTGCCCGCTGAGGTACCAGGGGACGACGTTCCAGTTCAGGCACGCCTGCCGCGACAACCCGGCCTCGGCCATCGCGGTGAACCCGTTGACGGCGGTCGGGTCGTCGTTGTCCAACGAGATCAGCCCGGACCCGCCCGCGGCGACCGATTTGGGCCCCGGCGACTCCAACAGCAACAACACCTTCGCGTTGATCCCGCCACTGGCCGGGTCGAACAGCGGCACCTCCGCCTTGCGCTCGGCGGCGATCTTCTGGGCGAACTCGGTGAGCGGCTTCATGTGCGGCGCGTTGAGCAACGCCTTCTTCCGCACGATGATCCGCGGGTCGCGGTGGCCTTTGGGCGCCGCGGGGAACACGTTGGTGGGCACGCACCCGACTGTCCAACGGACCCCCGCCACCCGACCATCCGCCGTCCGGGCGGATCACCCGCCAGGGCAGTCCCCGCTCTCCGCAGGCGTGCGGTAAACCGCGACTTGCTCCCACTCAATGGCGCAATCGCCCTCCCCCTCACAGATCCGGTAGCTCACCGCGGTCGTCGACCCGGCAGGCCCACCGGCGAAGCCGCCGCTCCACGTGGCCACCCCGTCCCCACGGGGAGCCACGGTCACCTGGAGCCCGTCAGCGTCCGACCGCCGAACGGCAACCTCGACCACCGCACCCTTCGGCACACCCCAGACCGTGGCGGAGGCCTGCAACACCCCGTTGTCACCCTGCTGCACCGCTCCCGCCCCGCCCCGACCGTCCGGCAACGGGTTCCCGCCGATCCGCAGGACGACGCTGCTGGCGGTGCAGTCCCACTCCTGGCAATGCCGCACCACGAACCCGCTCCACTTCGCGTCACCCAAGGGGAAGGTGACGGTCCCGTCCACCTCGCCCGTGCCATCGGGACTCACCAGGGCCTGACCGATGTCGATCTCGGTCTCGTCCCGCAAGCCCATCGCGCGGACCACGACGGCCTTGGGCTCGCCCGGTGCGATCGCCGCCTTCACGACGAGCTTCAGCGCGGACTCCTCCACCGACGCCGTGACCTGGACCGGGACGTCATCCGTCCGGGCGATCAAGGCGAGCTTCGCCGCCCCGTACAGACCGAGCGACGTGGCGGCGACGCCGGTCAGGATGAGCGCGGTGACAGCCGTGACCTCGATACCGTCCCGATCGGTCCAGGCCAGCGTCGCCAACCAGGCGGTCGCGACCGCGACGACCAGCACGGTCACCAGGCCTCTGTGTTCCACCTCGTCGATGTCGGTCAGCGGCACCCCCAGCAGCACGGTGAGGGCGCCGACGCCCAGCAGGACGAACTTCAGGGGGACCCCGCCTCGCACCACCGCCAACGGCGCGACGAGTCCGCAGAGCAGCCCGAGACCGACGAGGCAGAAGATCAGGATCGAGACCGTCGGCTCGCCTTGGAGCAACTCGGTGAGGTAGCCGTCCTTGATGCCGAAGAACGTCAGAATGGCGGTGAGCGCGGTGAAGCCGCCCGCCGCCCATTGTGCCGCCGACTTCACGGCATCGGTCTCCGCGGCACTCTGGATGGGTGGCGCCATGACGGCCTCCTCACCTGCAAGGTGTGCACGTGAGATCGGCCGTTCGGAGCAGTCGGTTACCGGCCTAACCCGAAAGAGTTAACTGAAAGGCGTACGCGGGCGTTCCTCGCGGACCCCGTCCACGAAGATGTCGACCTTCTCGTTGTAGAAAGCGACCAACCCGGCGATCCGTCGGCTCTCCTCGAGAGGCGTCCGGTACCCCCACACCACGTTCTCGTGCACCGCGTCCCCCGCCACGACGGACCAGTACTCAGCCGTCCCCTTGTACGGGCAGCTGGTACGCAAGTCAGTCGGCCGCAACAGGTCCATTCGCACGTCGGTCATCGGCAGGTAGTACCGCGCCGGCAACCCGGTCTCGAACAGGATCACCGGTCGCGACGACTCGGCGACCGTCACGCCGCCCACCTCGACCCGGATGTGCCGCGAACTCGACAGTGCATCCACCCGCGTGTACGGATCACGCGGATGCACGTACACAGGCTCGTCTTCCTCGAACCACTCGTCCATCGCGTCCCACTCCAGCCGCACCAGCGACCGCAGTTCCTCGAACGGCGACTCCGGGTACCGCACCGCCGCGCCCTCCGCCACGGCGCCGTCGACCTTCACGTCGTACACCGCGCCGTCACCCCGACTGGGGGAACGCCGGACCTCCCCCGTCTCCACCAGCGACGCCCGAACGTCCTCCGCCGGCAGGTAGTAAGTCGGGTAGTGGGGCTTTTCCCACACCAGGTACGGCCGCACGGTGTCCACCACCACCGACCCGCCCAGCAACGCCCTGACCCGCTTCAACCCCGGCTCGACCCGCACCCGCCCTCGTTCGCTCATACCTCGAAGTTACGCCGGGAAAAGACGCCCCCGCCATCAAGACGGGGGCGTCCCGGACGTCACCGGCCGCGCACCCGGCGGATGGTGTCGCGGTACCACAAGGCGCTGCTCTTGGGTGTGCGGACCTGGGTGTCGTAGTCGACGTGCACCAAGCCGAAGCGCTTCGCGTACCCGTAGGACCACTCGAAGTTGTCCATCAGCGACCAGGCGAAGTACCCGCGCACGTCCGCGCCTTGCGACCGGGCCAGCGCGACCGCCCCGATGTGCGAGGCCAGGTACTCGATCCGGTCGTCGTCCTGGACGCCGCCGTCGGTGAAGGCGTCGTCGAATGCCGCGCCGTTCTCGGTGATCACCATCGGGACACCGGGGTATTCCTGGCTGATCTGCACCAGCAGCGACGTGAACCCCTCGGGCACGATCTCCCAGTCCATCGCCGTCACCGGCTTGCCGAACGGGACCGTGCGGTCGACCGGGTGTCCGGACGCGTCGGTCGTGCGGCCCTCCTCGTCGACGCCGGAGAAGCGGTGGCTGGAGTAGTAGTTCACGCCCAGCACGTCGATGGGCTGGCTGATGATCTCCAGGTCACCGTCGTTGACCGGCAGCTTGACGCTGCGCGCCGCCAGGTCCTCCACCACGTCGGCCGGGTAGTGGCCGCGCAGCAGCGGGTCCAGGTAGAGGCGGCGGGACAGGCCGTCGGCGCGGCGGGCGGCTTCGCGGTCGGTCTCGGTGTCGGTCGCGGGTGAGGCGTGGGCCATGTTGAGGGTGATGCCGAACTCCGTGGGGGCGGTGGCCGCCGCGCGCATCCGTTGGGTGGCCAGGCCGTGGCCCAGGAGCAGGTGGTGCACGGCGTGGATGGCGGCCTCGAAGTCCTGGCGGCCTGGGGCCTGCCTGCCCTCGTAGTAGCCGAGCATCGCGGAGCACCACGGTTCGTTCAACGTGGTCCACGTGCGGACGCGGTCGGACAGGGCGTCGAAGACGAGCATGGAGTAGTCGGCGAACCGGTAGGCGGTGTCGCGCTCCGGCCAACCGCCGGCGTCCTCCAGCTCCTGCGGCAGGTCCCAGTGGTAGAGCGTGACCCACGGATCGACGCCCTTGCCCAGCAGCTCGTCCACCAAGCGGTCGTAGAACGCCATGCCGGCCGCGTTGACCGGACCCTTGCCGCCGGGCTGCACGCGCGGCCACGCCACCGAGAACCGGTAGGTGTCCACGCCGAGCGACGCGATGAGGCCGACGTCCTGCGGCATCCGGTGGTAGTGGTCGCACGCGACGTCCCCGTTGTCGCCCTCGTGCACCATGCCGGGCGTCCGGCAGTACATGTCCCAAATGGACGGTCCTCGACCGTCCTCGTGCACCGCGCCCTCGATCTGGTACGCGGAAGTCGCCACACCCCAGCGGAAGGTGGCGGGCAAGGTGTCGATCGCGGGGTTGCTCCCGACGGTCGGCGCCGTGGTGTCCATGAATCTCCTCTGGAGTCAGAACCCGTTGTCGTGAACGGGATGCAGCAAGCAGGCCACGGTTCGTTCCCGGCTGTGACTGTGTTCGATGGCGCGACTCCGTCGCGCGGGAAGGCCGCCTGGCAGTCGGCTCATCGGGTGGCGATCTTCGCCGATCGGAAGGGCTGATCGGCGAAGATCGCGACCCGACAAGCCGACACGGCCTTCCGGAATACCGAGCACCGGGACCTCCACACCGCAGCGCTCGATCGCGCGCGGGCAGCGTGGGTGGAACGCGCAGCCGGAGGGCATCGCGCGCAGGTCGGGCGGCGAGCCGGGGATCCCGGTCAGCTCGCGCTTCGGCCCGCGCAGCGCGGGGAAGGAGTTGAGCAGGCCGTGGCTGTAGGGGTGCAGCGGGTCGCGGTACAGGTCGGTGGACGCGGCCTCCTCCACGATCCGCCCGCCGTACATGATCGCGATCCGGTCGGAGAACTCGACCAGCAGCGACAGGTCGTGGGTGATGAACACGACCGAGAACCCGAGCCGTTCGCGCAGGTCCACGAGCTGGCGCAGGATCTGCCGCTGCACCACCACGTCCAGCGCCGTGGTCGGCTCGTCCATGATGACGACCTTGGGCTCCAACGCGAGCGCCATGCCGATCATCACGCGCTGCCGCATGCCGCCGGAGAGCTGGTGCGGGTAGCTGTCGAGCCGGTCGGCGGAGATCCCGACCAGACCCAGCAGTTCCCGTGCCCGGTCCAGCCGGGACGCCCGGGTGCTGCGCGGGTCGTGCGCCTTGATCACGTCGGTGAGCTGGGTGGAGATGCGGTGCACCGGGTTGAGCGAGTTCATCGCGCCCTGGAAGACGATCGCGGTCTCCGCCCACCGGAACCGGCGCAGCTCGGCGTGGCTCATCCGCAGCACGTCCACCGGGTCGCCGCCGTCGCGGTGGTAGAACACCTCGCCGGAGCGCACGACACCGGGCGGTGGCAGCAGCCGGGTCAGGCCGTAGGCCAGGGTGGACTTGCCGCTGCCGCTCTCCCCCGCCAGCCCCAGGACCTCGCCCTTGTACAGGGTGAGGTTCACGTCCCGCAGGGCGCGCACGGCGTCGTCGCCGAGCCCGTAGTCCACGTTGAGGTCGCGGACCTCCAACACGGCGTCGCTCACTTGGCCCCCTTCCCCAGCACCGGCGTGAACCCGACGCGCATCCGGACCGTGCGGCCGTCGGCGGTCTTCACGGTGGTCTTCCCGCCGCCGCGCAGGCGTGGGCTGACGAACTCGTCGATGCCGAAGTTGACCAGCGACAACGCCGTGCCCAGCAACGCGATGGCCAGGCCGGCGGGCACGAACCACCACCACGCGCCCTGCGCCAGCGCCTGCTGGCTCTGCGCCCAGAACAGCACCGTGCCCCAGTTCCAGCCGCCCGCGTCGGACACGCCGATGAACGCCAGCGTGATCTCCGAGATCACCGCGAAGATCACCGTGCCGACGAACCCGGACGCGATGACGGCGGTCAGGTTGGGCAGGATCTCGAACAGGATGATCCGCCACGTGGACTCGCCGGTCGCCCGCGCGGCCTCCACGTAGTCCCTGCGCCGCAACGACAACGTTTGCGCGCGCAGCACCCGTGCGCCCCACGCCCACGACGTCAAGCCGATGACCAGCGCGATCGTGATGTTCCCGGTGTCGGGCAGGGTCGAGGTGATGATGATGATCAACGGCAGCGCCGGGATCACCAGGAACACGTTCGACAGCGCGGAAAGCCCTTCCGCACCGGCCCCGGACAAGTACCCGGACGTGACGCCGACGACCACAGCCAGCACGGTCGCCACGACACCGGCGATCAGCCCGACCAGGATCACGCTCCGCGTGCCGACGAGGACCTGGCTGAAGATGTCCTGCCCGAGGTGGGTGGTGCCGAACCAGTGCTTGCCCGAGGGCGGCTGCAACAGGTCGGCGCTGCGCTCGGACGGGTCGAAGGGCGCGATCCACGGCCCGATGACCGCCATCAGCACGAAGAACCCCATGAGCACCAAGCCCGTGGTGGCCTTCGGGTTGGCCACGAACCGCAGCTTGCGCCGCTTGACCGGGGCGACCGCGACGGTGGTGGGTACGACGGCCATCAGCCCTCCCTCCGGGTCCGCGGGTCCAGCGCCAGGTAAGCCACGTCGGCCAGGAAGTTGGCCAGCAGCACCGACAGCGTGATGATCAGGAAGATGCCCTGCATCAACGGGTAGTCCTTCGCACCGACCGCCTGGAACAGCTGCAACCCCAGGCCCGGGTAGGAGAACACGATCTCCACCAGCAGCGTGCCGCCGACGATGAAGCCCAACGACAACGCGAACCCGGACACGTTGGGCAGCAACGCGTTGCGTGCCGCGTACCCGACCATGACCCGCCGCTCGCTCAACCCCTTGGCGTGCGCGACCGTCACGTAGTCCTCGGACGCGACCGTGACCATCATGTTGCGCATGCTGAGGATCCAGCCGCTCATGGACGAGATCAGGATCGTGGCGGCGGGCAGGAGGCCGTAGCGCAGGGTGCTGCCGATGAACTCCCAGTCCCAACCCGGCACCAGGCCGGTGTCGTACGCGCCCGCGGCCGGGAAGAAGCTGTCCGGGCCGGTCAGCAGCGTGATCGCGATCAGGCCGAGCCAGAAGTACGGGATCGAGGACACGAACGTCGTCACCGGGATCAGCAGGTCCGCCCACGACCCGCGCCGCCAGCCGACGACCGTGCCCGCGGCGGTGCCGAGCAGGAAGCCGACGACGGTGGTGATGCCGACCAGGCCGACCGTCCACGGCAGGCCGTCGCCGATCACCTCCGCCACCGGGGACGGGAAGAACGTGAACGACAGGCCGAGGTCGCCGCGGAAGAGCTGGCCCCAGTACCGGAAGTACTGCTCGGCGATGCTCTCGTCCTTGTCCAGCCCGAACAGCACGTACAGGGACTGGACGGCCTCGGTGGTCATCTGGCCGCGGGCCTTGGTGATCAGCGCCTGCACCGGGTCGCCGGGGATCAGGCGCGGCACGAAGAAGTTGATCGTGATCGCCGCCCACGCGGTGAACAGGTAGAACGCGATCCGCTTGAGGAGGTAGCTCATCGCTGCTCCCCGTAGAGCCAGCACGCGGCGAAGTGGCCGTCGCCGACGTCGAAGCGCGGCGGGACCTCCTGCGAGCAGATCGCCATCGCGTGCGGGCAGCGCGGGTGGAACCGGCAGCCCGGGGGCGGGTCGATCAACGACGGTGGTTCGCCCGTGCCGCCGTCCTTCTCCTCTGCCGCCGGTCGGTCGGGGTCCGGGGCGGAGTCGATCAGGAGTTGCGTGTACGGGTGCGCGGGGCGCTGGGTGACGGACTCGCTGTCCCCGCCCTCGACCACCCGACCCGCGTACATCACGTAGGTCTCGTCGGCGAAGTAACGCGCGGACGCGATGTCGTGGGTGATGTAGAGGATCGCCAGCCGCAGGCGGTCCTTGAGGTCTTTGAGGAGGTTCAGCACCCCGAGCCGGATCGACACGTCGAGCATGGACACCGGTTCGTCGGCCAGCAGCACCTCCGGGTCGGCGCCCAAAGCTCGGGCGATGGCCACGCGTTGCCGCTGCCCGCCGGACAGCTCGTGCGGGAACTTGTCCACGTACCGCTCGGGCGGGGTGAGCTGCACCCGCGTGAGCAGGTCGTGCAGCGCCTCTTCCAGGTCCTGCGGCGTCTTCCCCGCCCGGCCGTGGATCTTCAGCGCCCGGGTGAGGTGGTAGCGCACGGTGTGCACGGGGTTCAGCGAGGCGAACGGGTCCTGGAAGATCATCTGGACCCGCTTGCTGTACGCGCGGAACTTCCGGCCGCCCTTGGCGTGCACCTCCTCGCCGCGCAGCTTGATGGTGCCGGAGGTCTGGAGGTGCAGCTGGGCCAGCAACCGGGCGACGCTGGACTTGCCCGAACCGGACTCGCCCACCAGCGCGGTGACCCGGCCGCGGTGCAGCCGCAGCGTCACGTCCTCGACCGCGCGGACGCTGCGCACGGTGCGGGACAGCAGTTCGCGCCCCCGTTTGCGGACGGGGAAGTGCTTGGTCAGGCCTTCGGCCTCCAGGACCACGTCGGTGGTCCCGGAGGCCGTCGGCTGTGGTGCCGTCGTCATGCGGCCGGCTTCAGGTGCATCACGACGTCCAACGCGTTCTCCAGCGTGGGCTGGGCGGGCGCGTAGGGGTTGGCCTCCTCCGGCCAGCCGGTCCAGTTCTTGGTGCTGTACTGGCCGCCGCCGTTGGCCGCGGACGTGATCACCACCGGCATGTCCTTGACGTGCAGCCGCTGGAGGACGTACAGCGCCTCGGTGCGGGTCTTCTCGTCGGGCGCGTTGGCGTAGTTGCGCAGCGCCTTGGTGGCCTCGGCGCTCTCGTACCGGCCGTAGTTGCCGTTGATGCCACCGGTGCCGATCGGCTTGTAGAGGTCACCGTCCATGATGGACTGGTAGATGTCGTACAGGGTCGGGCCGTTGTTGGTCCAGTGCATCGCGGCCTGGAAGTCGCCGGTGTCCAGGGCCTTGGTCCACGAGTCGGCGTTCTGGAGGTCGACCGTGGCCTCGACGCCGATCTTGGCCACGTTGTCCTTGATGATCTCCAGGTCGGTCACGTAGTCCGACCAGCCGGACGGCACGGTCATCTTGAGCGTGACCTGCTCGCCCTCGGGCGTCTTGAGCTTGTCGCCCTCGTACTTGAAGCCGTTGTCGGTCAACAGCTTCTTCGCGGCCTCGACGTCGACCTTGACGACCTTGTCCTTGAACTCGGGCGCGATGAACGAGTCGCCGGCGGGGGTCGGGATGCCGGTGATGTTGTCGACCTTCGGGTAGAAGTAGCCGGCCTCGCCCTGCATGAAGATGTCGTCGCGGTTGACGACCTGGTTCACCGCGCGGCGCAGGACCGGGTTGTCCCACGGCTTGCTCTTGGTGTTGAACCACAGGCCGTGCACGCCCAGCACCGGCGGGAACCACAGCTTGTAGTGCTGCGGGTCCTTGCTGGTGTAGACGGCCTGGTAGTTCGGGATGAACACGAAGGACCACTCGCTCGCGCCGGTGGCCAGCGCGGTGGTCTGCGCGTTGTTGTCGCTGTAGGAGGTGTAGCGGACCTCCTTGACCTGCGGCAGGTCCTGCCAGTACTTGTCGCGCATGGTCAGCGTGACCGTCTGCGGCGTGAACGACTTGAGCACGTACGGGCCGGACCCGACCGGGTTCTTCAAGGTCTCGGTGGACGGGTTGGCGATCGTCGACCAGATGTGCTTCGGGACGACGAACTGCTCCATGATCTTCTTCTGGTTCACGAACTGCGACCGCGCGAAGCCCAGGGTGACCTCGTTGCCGGCGAAGGAGACGTCGCCGTACTGCACGCCTTCGATGTTCAGGCCGGGGTTCTTCTTGAGCAGTTCGAAGGTGAAGGCGACGTCCTCGGCCGTCAGCGGCTTGCCGTCGGACCAGGTCGCGCCGTCGCGGATGGTCAGCTTGAGCTTGCTGTAGTTGTCGGTCCAGTCCCACTTGGTGGCCAGCCACGCCTTGAACGGCTCGGTCACCTTGACCTCGTTGACCATCGCCAGCGGCTCGAAGATGAGCCTGCGGTAACCCAGCGAGCTGGCCGCCGACGAGTTGAGGAACGGGTTGTTGTTCTCGGTCTGGGGACCGTTGGGCATGCCCACGTTGAGCACACCGCTGCCACCGCTCTTGGCGCCTTCGTTGCTGCTGGAGCAGGCGGCCGAGAACAGCAGTGCTGCCGCGACGGCGAGGGCGAACGTTCGCCTGAGTCGCATGGGTTCTCCTTGTCGGGACCGGGGGGCGGAGCGAGCGCAGGGTGGGGGCGGACCGCGCGTGCCATCGCGGCTGGGACGCCGGGGGCGTCCTCGTGTCGGGGGAGACTCAACCCCGGTGAGCCAGGTCACGTCAATAACGAACAGGTTACAAACTTAGTCTAATTTTAAGTCATGAACTAACTGGCCGTCATGCTGTACGCCATGCCGCCCAAGCGCACCACCGTCCGCGACCTGCGCCGACAGAACCGCGCCACCCTGCTGTCGACCCTGTTCTTCGACGGTCCGCTGAGCCGGCACGAACTCGGCACGCGCTCCGGGCTGTCCGCCGCGACGGTGTCCAACGTGACCGGCGAACTGGTCGAGGACGGCTTGGTGGTCGAGGCGGGCTCGGTCGATTCCGATGGCGGCCGACCGCGCGTGCTGCTGCGGGCGAACCCCGGTTTCGGGCACGTGATCGGGGTGGACGTCGGGGAAACCGGGATCAAGGTCGAGCTGTTCGACCTGGGCATGACGCAGTTGGCGGCCGTGGAGCACGCCCTGTCCCCCGGTGATCCCGCCGCGGTCGCCGACCTGATCGCCTCCGGTGTCGCGGAGGTCGTCGCTGGGGTGCCGGCCTCATCCGTGCTGGGCGTGGGGATCGGTGTGCCCGGGACGGTCGAGCAGGGCGCTTCGGCGATCGTGCACGCCCAGACGTTGGGCTGGAACGGTGTTCCGCTGGAGGAGATGGTCCGGACGGCGGGGGTCGAGTTGCCGCTGTACGTGGAGAACGGGGCGAAGACCCAGGGGCAGGCCGAGATGTGGTTCGGCGCGGGTCGGGGTGCGCGGCACGTCGTGGTGGCGCTGGTGGGTTCCGGCGTGGGCGCGGCGGTCGTGACCGAGGGCGCGGTGTACCGGGGCGCCACCTCGTCGGCGGGCGAGTGGGGGCACACGACGATCGTGTACGGCGGTCGGCCTTGCCGGTGCGGGAGTTCCGGGTGCCTGGAGGCCTATGTGGGGGCCGAGGGGATCCTGGAGCGGTACCGGAAAGCCCGTGGGGGCCGGGAAGTACCGGGAACGGACGAGCAGTCCGGTGTGGACGGTCTGATCCGAGCGGCTGTGTCCTCGAAGACCGCGGCCCGGGTCCTGGAGGAGACGGCCGGGTACCTCGGGGCGGGGATCGCGAATCTGGTCAACCTGTTCAACCCGGAGCGCATAGTGCTGGGCGGGTGGGCCGGCTTGGCGTTGGGAGAGCACTGCTTCGACCGGATCGTGGCGGCCACCCGAGCGCATTCCCTGCGGCACCCGTACGAGCAGACGTCCATCGCGTTGGGGCAATTGGGACCGGACGCGGTGGCGGTGGGCGCGGCGACACTTCCCGTCGCAGCGCTCCTGGACCGGGCCGCCGACCCGCGCGCACCATCCGAGACGCCCATTTCGACTGCAATTCGACCATATCGCACGACGTCCCATTTGGCCGGACTCCCTTGATGCCCGCAGAAAGATCTGGCAACCTCCTCTCCCAGAAATTGTTAGCGCTAACATCTCAGGTGGCGCCTGAGTGGCACTGGCACTGGAGGGGAATCACTGTGGATTCGATGGGTGAAGTGCTGCCGAGCGGGCGGAAACGGGGGGCGCGGCGTGGCCGGTTCGCCTCCCTGCTGAGCCCGCTGGTCGCGTCCGTGCTGGTGGCAGGCGCTGTGGTGGCGCTGAGCCCGAGCGCAGCGACGGCGGCGACCGTCGACACGAACGCGTGGTACGTGCTGGTCAACCGCAACAGCGGCAAGGCGATGGACGTCTCGGGCGCTTCCACCGCCGACGGTGCGACGGTCACGCAGTGGGCGCGTCACGACGGCGGGAACCAGCAATGGCAGTTCGTCGATTCCGGCGGCGGCTATTACCGGTTGAAGTCGAAGAACTCCGGCAAGGTCCTGGAAGTCGAGAACTGGTCGTCCGCCGATGGCGCGAAGGTCCAGCAGTGGGCCGACCACAACGGCACCAACCAGCAGTTCCGGCTCGCGGACTCCGACGGCGGCTACGTCCGGCTGATCAACCGCAACAGCGGCAAGGCCGTGGAGGTGACCGGTCTGTCGACGGCGGACGGCGCGGCCGTCGTGCAGTACGGCGATTGGAACGGCGGGAACCAGCAGTGGCAGCTGGTCCGCGTGGGTAGTGGCACCACGTGTTCCCTCCCCTCGACCTACCGCTGGACGTCGACGGGCGCGCTGGCGAACCCGAAGTCCGAATGGATTTCGCTCAAGGACTTCACCAACGTCGTCTACAACGGCAAGCACGTGGTCTACGGGTCGACGGTCGACTCGACCGGCCAGCACTACGGCTCGATGAACTTCGGCGCGTTCACGAACTGGTCGGACATGGCTTCGGCCCCGCAGAACAAGATGGACATCGGCACCGTCGCGCCCACGTTGTTCTACTTCGCCCCGAAGAACATCTGGGTGCTGGCCTACCAGTGGGGCGCGACCACGTTCAGCTACCGCACCTCCACCGACCCCACCAACGCGAACGGCTGGTCCGCGCCGCAGGAGCTGTTCCGGGGCAACGTCCCCGGCAACACCGCCCTCGACCAGACGATCATCGCCGACGACACGACCGTCTACATGTTCTTCGCCGGCGACAACGGCGAGATCTACCGGTCCAGCATGCCGATCGGGAACTTCCCGGGCAGCTTCGGCACCTCGTACACGACGATCATGAAGGACACGACCGCGAACCTGTTCGAGGGCGTCGAGGTCTACAAGGTCAAGGACCAGAACCAGTACCTCATGCTCGTCGAGGCGATGGGCCAGAACGGGCGTTACTTCCGCTCGTTCACGTCCAGCAGCCTGAGCGGCAACTGGACCCCGCAGGCCGCGACCGAGAGCAACCCGTTCGCGGGCAAGGCCAACAGCGGCGCGACCTGGACCAACGACATCAGCCACGGCGACCTGGTCCGCACCAACCCCGACCAGACCAAGACCATCGACCCCTGCAACCTGCAATTCCTCTACCAGGGCCTCGACCCCAGGTCCGCCAACGTCCCCTACAACTCCCTGCCCTGGCGGCCGGCCGTGCTGACGCTCCAGCGCTGATCGCCTGACCCACTCCCGGGCCGGCGCCCTCACCACTCACCGGTGAGGGCGCCGGCCCTTTTTCGTCGTGGCGGGCTTCCCCGCCTTTCGTCGTGACGGGTTCGCTTGTGCGGCAGGGGTTGCTTCGTGGCGTTGACGGTCTCGTCACGTCGGCGTTACTCTCCGAGAGAGCGCTCTCTCAGCCGCTCCCGGTGCCACGGGAGCCCTCTCTCCGGGCTGCTCCCTGCCCCTTACCTCGTCAGGTAGGACCATGAGCCTCACCCGTTCCCGGCTGCTCGCGTCCGCGACAGCGTTGGGCGTGGTCGCCGTGCTCGGCCCCGCCCTGTCCCCCTCCCCCGCCCAGGCCGCCGAGTGCGGCACGACCAACGCCGCGCTCAACCGGCCCGTCACCGCCTCCTCCACCGAGAACGCCGGCACGCCCGCCACCGCCGCCGTGGACGGCAACACCGGCACGCGGTGGTCCAGCGCGTTCTCCGATCCGCAGTGGATCCAGGTGGACCTCGGTTCCTCACAACAGGTCTGCCGCGTCAACCTGAACTGGGAGACCGCGTACAGCCGCGCCTTCCAGGTGCAGGTCTCCGCCGACGCGTCGACCTGGACGACCGTCTACTCCACCACCACCGGCGCCGGCGGCGTGCAGAACCTCGACGTGACCGGCACCGGGCGGTACGTCCGCGTGCACGGCACGGCCCGCGCCACGCAGTGGGGCCATTCCCTGTGGGAGTTCGGCATCAACACCGCCACCGACACCCCGGCGATCCCGCCGACCGACCCGCGCAACCCCGACTTCGGGCCCAACGTCCTGGTCTACGGCCCCGAGTCGTCGCAGACCGACATGCAGAACCGGCTCAACGCCATCTCCGCCCAGATGAAGACCAACCAGTTCGGTCCCGAGCGGTACGCGGTGCTGTTCAAGCCGGGCTCGTACAACGCCGACGTGAACCTCCGCTTCTACACGCAGGTCGCGGGCCTGGGTCTGCGTCCGGACGACGTCAACCTCAACGGGCACGTGCGGGTCGAGGCGGACTGGCTCCAGCAGGGCGACAACCCGAACAACCTCGGCAACGCCACGCAGAACTTCTGGCGGGGCGCGGAGAACATGTCCGTCACCGTGCCCGCCGGGCAGATCGAGCGGTGGGCCGTGTCGCAGGCCGCGGCCTACCGGCGGATGCACCTGCGCGGCCAGGTGCAGCTGTGGAACGGCGGTGACGGCTGGGCTTCCGGCGGGCTCATCGTGGACAGCAAGATCGACGGGTACACCGCGTCCGGTTCTCAGCAGCAGTTCCTGACCCGCAACAGCAACCTCGCCGGCGGCTGGGGCGGCTCGGTGTGGAACATGGTGTTCGTCGGCACGCAGGGCGCGCCGCCGCAGCACTTCCCCAACCCCTCGCACACCACCATCGACGCCACCCCGGTCGTGCGGGAGAAGCCGTTCCTCTACCTGTCCAACGGCGAGTACCGCGTGTTCGTGCCCGCCCTGCGGCAGAACACGCGCGGCACGAGCTGGGAGGCGGGCACGCCCGCGGGCACGTCGATCTCGTTGGCGGACTTCTTCATCGTCAAGCCCGGCACGCCGGTGTCCCTGACCAACGCGGCCCTCGCCGCGGGCAAGCACCTGCTGCTCACGCCCGGTGTGCACCGGCTGTCCGACACCATCACCGTGACGCGTCCGGACACCGTGGTGCTGGGCTTGGGCCTGGCGACGCTGACGCCGGAGACCGGCAAGGCCGCGCTGTCGGTGTCCGATGTGGACGGTGTGAAGCTGGCCGGGTTCCTGGTGGACGCGGGTGTGGTCAACTCGCCCGTGCTGCTCCAGGTCGGCACGCCGGGCTCGTCCGCGAACCACGCCGCCAACCCGATCTCGCTGCACGACGTGTACCTGCGCGTCGGCGGGTCGCAGGCGGGCCGGGCGACGGTGTCGTTGCAGGTCAACAGCAACCACACCATCATCGACCACACGTGGGTGTGGCGGGCAGATCACGGCGCGGGCGTGGGTTGGACGGTGAACACCGCGCAGAACGGTGTGGTGGTCAACGGCAACGACGTGACCGCGTACGGGTTGTTCGTCGAGCACTACCAGCAGCACAACGTGGTGTGGAACGGCAACGGCGGCCGGACGTACTTCTTCCAGAACGAACTGCCGTACGACCCGCCGAACCAGGCCGCGTGGATGAACGGGTCCTCGCCGGGCTGGGCCGCGTACAAGGTCGCGCCCTCGGTGACCACGCACGAGGCCTGGGGCGTCGGCGTGTACTGCTTCAACAACGCCAACCCGTCCGTGGTGACGGCGAACGGTTTCGAGGTGCCGCGGACCGCCGGCGTCCGGTTCCACGACCTGGTGACCGTGTCGCTGGGCGGGGTCGGCACGATCAACAACGTGATCAACGACGTGGGCGGGGTCGCGAACACCGCCAACCAGGTGCGGTACCTGGTGAACTACCCGTGACGAGTGAGGGGGTGCCGCCCGCGCGGCACCCCCTCGGTCCGGGTCGCGTCCGAGATCCGTCAGCTCGCGGCCGGGTTCGGTCCGGTCAGCTCGCGGCCGAGATGCAGAACAGGTGGCCCTCGGGGTCGGCGAGGACGGTCCAGTTGTCCCCGCCGGGCTGGAAGTCCGGCTTGGTCGCGCCGATCCCGAGCAGGTTCTCGATTGCCCCGGCGACGTCCTGCACCGTGAAGTCCAGGTGGACGTGCTTGCGGTCGTCCGGCCAGCCCGGACCCTCGTAGCCCTCGATGCGCTGGAACCCGATCTGGATCGCTCCCCCGTCGCCGAGGGTGACGAAGTCGTCGTCGCTGTAGGTCACCTCCCAACGGGTGGCGGTGCGGTAGAACTCGGCGAGCTTGCCGGGGTCCGCGCTGTCCAGGATGACGGTGGCGAGTTTCATCGCGGTTGTGCCCTCTCCTCGTGGTCGGGCACAGCTTCGCCCGTTCGGGTGAGCGCTGTATTGAAGATTCTTGTCGTACCCCCGGCGTAGGGTCTTTCCCGTGCGCACCGCGGTGGACCTGGCCGTCACAGCCGATTTCGGGGTCAGTTCGGTGACGTGCTCGGACCACCACGCGGGCTGGTCGCCGCCGGAGGAGTCGGGCGCGCACCGGATCGTGCTGTTGCGGCGGGGGTCGTTCCGGCGGCGGGCGCGGGACGGCGTGGCGGAGTTGGACGGCACGACGGGGTACGTGAGCGTGCCCGGGGAGGAGGAGCAGTTCGCCCACCCGGCGGGTGGTGACGTGTGCACGGCGGTGTGGGTGGCGCCCGCGCTGTGGCGGTCCGTGGTGGGCGAGGGGCGTCCGACGCGGTCGGTGCTGTACGTGGACGCGGCGGTCGAGCTGGCGCACCGGCGGTTGCTGGCGGTCTCCCGGCCGTTGGGCGCGGCGCACGTCGTGGACAACGCCGAGACGGGCAGTCCGGAGCGCCGGCGGGTTGCCGGCGGGCCGGCGGCGGACGTCGCCTACGCGATGGCGGAGGCGCTGGTGCACCTCGTCGCCACCACCCAGGACCGGCCGCTGCCCGGCGCGCGGGACCGGGCCGCCGTGTCGGCCGCACGCGCCGCGATCGTCGCCGACCACCCCGACTCGCGCGGCCTGGTGCCGCTGGCCCGGCTGCTCGGCGTCTCCCCCTACCGGCTGAGCCGCGCGTTCGGGCAAGACCTCGGCGTGTCCCTCACCCGCTTCCGCAACCGGGTCCGCGTCGGCCGCGCGATGGCCCGCATCCAGGACGGCGAGACCGACCTCGCGGGCCTGGCCGCCGAACTGGGCTTCGCCGACCAGGCCCACCTCACCCGCACGGTCCGCGGCCTCGTCGGCCACACCCCCGCCGCGCTGCGCCGCCTCCTGCGCCCGGACTTGACGGAGTAGCGGCGGTTTTCGCCGGCCGCGGAAAGATCTTGCAGTCCGCGAACCGCCGCTGGTTGGCTGGCCGCGTGACGCGCGAACACCCCAACGTCGAACTGATCCACCGCTTCTACCAGGCCTACGGTGGCGACGACCCGCAGGCGCTGGCCGAGTTCTTCGCCGACGACGTCCGGTGGACCATCCCCGGCCACCACCCGCTGTCGGGCACCAAGGTCGGGGCCACCGAGGTCCTCGCCTTCTTCGGCCAGCTGGCCAAGGCCGGTTTCAAGGCCGACCCGATCTTCCTCGCGGCGGACGGGGAGTGGGTCGTCGACCTGCACCGCGGCTGGAGCACCGACCCCGAGGGCCTGGACATCCTGTGGGCGCTGGCCTTCCGGGTCGTCGACGGCAAGATCGCCGAGGCCGTGAACTTCTCGGCCGACCAGCACGCGGCCGACGCCTTCTTCTGGCGCAAGTACCCGCTGGCCCCCATCCCCGACCGCCTCGCCTGACTAGGCCTCCACCGGGCGTCGTTGCGGCGCCCGGTAAGCCCAGTTCCACGCCGCCTCGACCGGGCCGCGCGAGAACCGTCCCATCCACCAGCTCGCGCCCAACATCAACAGTGCCGACACGACCACCCAGGCGGCGGCGGTGTACCAGACACCCAGGTGCCCGAACCGGCCGTTGAGGTTCAGCGCCCACTGGTAGCACAGCACGGACGCGATGACGTTCTGCGCGATGTAGCAGGTCAGTGCCATCCGACCCACGGACGTCACCCAGCGCCGCAGCAAGCCCTCGGGCGAGCGCATCCGGTGCACCAGCATGGTGATCGCACCCAGCAGTCCGAACGACACCGCCGGGGCGCACACGTACCGGTCGACCGCGAACCACTCGCCGCCGGCCAGCGTGGTGACGACGTTGAGCGGCAAGCCCAGCCCCAGCCCCCACCCGGCCAACCGCCGCTGGACGCGCAGACCGCGCTCGGAGTCCTCCAACGCCCCGGCCCGCAGCAACCGCGCCCCCGCCAGGAACAACACCGTGCTCAACGGCAGCACGAACACGGCCTCGGCCCGGAACACGTCCACGTACTCGATCCGCGACCGCACCTGCCCTAGCCAACTGGACATGTCGACCGGCAGCGAACCACCCAACGACCCGTCCCCCGCGTGCATCCCGTACGTCACCAGCGCGACGAACGCCACGTGCACCACGAGCGCACCGACGAGCCACCCCCGCACCACCCGGTCGCTGCGCCCCACGAGGAACGCCACCAGCACGGACACCAGGGCGTAGAACATCAGCACGTCGAACTCGAAGATCAGCACGTAGTGCAACGCGCCTTCGACCAGCAGCAGCGCCGACCGCCACAGGTACCAGCCGGGCCACTTCAACCCCCGCTTGACCGCCGAGCGGTGCTGCAACGCCAGTCCGATGCCGAACAGGATCGACAACAGCCCCAGGAACTTGCCGTTGCTGACCATCCGCAGCAACGCCTCACCCCAGTCATCGGCGCCGGCGAGGAAACCACCCGGCCCCGCAGGGTCGGTGAAGATCCAGATGTTGGTGCCCAAGGTGCCCAGGATGGCCACACCCCGCAACACGTCCAGGGCCGTGATCCGACTGCCCATGTCCCCCTCCGATGAAGATCACCAAGAAGGTAGGCCGCTCGACACCGTCGGCGAGTCGGCCGGAGGACCTACGCCGCGTCGCACTTTCGGAGGACCACGGCGGTTGCGCTTTCGGAGGATGGCGGAGCGGCAGGCCGGGCAAGCGAGCGCGGCGGGTCAGCGCGGCGGGCGGCGGGGGGTGGGTCAGTGCGGTGGGGCGGGGTGAGGCCGGGGGGGTTAGCGGTGGCGGGCGTGGGCTCGGGCTACTGCGCCGGCGCCGAGGATCAGGATGATGGCTACCAGGCCCCAGCGTCGTTGATCCCGCACGATGCGGTTGCCGTCCGCCGCCACCTCGGCCTTCGGCTCCGGCCGCCGCAACGGTTCGCGGGACGGTGCAGGGGTCTGCGCGGGTGGCTCCTCGGACGTCGGCCCGGGTGGCGGCGTGGTGGTGGTGCTCGTCGGCGGGGTGGTTGCCGGCGGGGGTGCGGGGGTGGTCGTCGTGGGGGGCACGACGGGTGGCTCAAAAGGTGGAAGCGTGGGCGGGACTGTGGGTGGGGTGGTTGGGGGGACGGTTGGGTCCGGCGGGTCCACGATCGGGGGCACGCTCAGGCAACCGGCCGCGTCGATGCTGCGTCGTGCCGGCCGCGACGTGATTTCCGTGACCGCCTCCGAACCGTCCAACGCCACCCGGTACAGCACGCTGCGCCCGTCGTCCCGGTTGCTGGTCACGTACAGCGCCCCGTCGCGTCCCATCACCACCGCGCCGTAACCGTGGGTCGCCGGGAGCATCCCCGTTCCGGGTACTCGGTCCACTCGTCCGGTCTCGGGGTCGATCGCCACGACGTAGGCGTGTCCGTACGGGAAAGTCGCCACCCCGTACAGCAGACCGTCCGCCGGGTTGAGGTCGAAGTCGTCGACGTTCAGCGCGTGGTGTGGCGGCCACAGCCACGCCTGCCGCACCACCTCCAGGTAGCGCCCGCTCGACGGGTCGATGTCCACCCAGAACATCAGGTGACCGACCCGCACGACCAACTTCTCCCGCACCACCACACCGGCGGTGGCGTGCTTGAGAAAATGGCCCGCCGAGCGCGCCACCGCATGCCCGGTGCGGTCCAGCACGACGATCCCGCCGTCGTCGTCCACGCCGTACACCCGGTCCTGCGCCGCCGAGTACCCGATGGCGTTGACCCGCGCGTCCAGGGTGTTCACCACCTGCGCCTCACCGGAGGGCAGTTCCACCCGGTACACCGTCGACGGACCCCGGTGGTCCGCCTCGACCTGGATGGCCACGCAGGCCAGGACCTCCAGCACGGCGTCAGCCGAACCGCTCGACGGCCGCCTGGAACGCCTCCGGTCCCAGTTCGGCCCCACCGCCGTAGGGGTTCTGGAGCTGGTAGGTCGCGTACAGCAGCAGCGTGATGGTGGCCGCGAGCGTGCCGACGATGACCACGTGCGTGCGCATCAGCGGTCCGCCGAACAGCAGCGGCAGGCCGATGGCCAGGAAGCTGCCGACCACCAGCACGAACCACACCACCGTGCTCACGCCGCCGCCCGCGGTGTCCAGCCGCGCCTGCCGGGCCTCGTACACCTGCCACAGCTGGTTGGCGGCCTCGGCCTTGCGGTCGACCTGCCACTCCGTGTCGGCGGGCGCGTTGGCCACGACCTGGCGGATGCGGTCGAGCTGGGACCAGCCGGTGGACTCGAATTCGACGCCTTCGCGCAGTTTCGGCCATTCGTCGTTGATGACCGTGATCGCGTACGCGCGGGAAAGTGAGCGGACCTCGTCACCGGTTTCCTTGGACAGCGCGTCGGAGGCCCACGTCGCCGCCACCAGTCCGTCCGCCTCCTGGTACGACGACTCGCCGGCCGCGTTGACCGCGTCGAACAGGGCGATCAGCACGAACGCCACCAGGACCGCGTGCAGGCCGCCCACGATCGTGAACACCTGGCCCGCGGCCTCGTTGTTGTCCGGCCGGCCCTGGTCCTCGCCGTACTTCCGGATGAGGTAGGCCAGCACGGCGGCGATCACCGCCGCGCCACCGACCCACAACAGACCCGTGGCGTAAACGTTCATGCGGTCCTCTCACTACCCGGAATGAATTCCACAGATCTGCGAATTCGTCGCTTCCGAAAGGTAGTGAGCGGGCCGGTGTGCCAACAAGCTCCTTCATCCGTGTGCCGGCGAATGCCCAACGGACGTGTGAACCTTCCACCCGACCGTGGAGTACGACCGGGCAATCGTCCGCGCGAATGCGGATTCGCGCCCCTTGTCGGGCTAGTCGGTTGCTCCGACGGTGTCCGCACTGCGGCGACGCTGCGTCGCGGGGAGGACGTTGTGCCACCGGTCGAAGACGTTGTCCGGGTCGTATTCGGCCTTCACCGCGGCCAGGCGTGCGTAGTTGGCCGCCCCGAAGCCCGCGACGACGCGATCCGCGCCCTCGTCGCCGATGAAGTTGAGGTACACCGCCCCGGTGCTCCACGGCGCCAACTCGTCCCGCAGCCCGCGCGCCCAGCGCCGGGCGCGGTCGTCGTCGGCCGGGTCCTCCCACAGCCCGAACGGGTGCACCACCCAGGGCACGTCCCGGTTGGCCATCGGCCAGTCCGTCCCGCGCGCCACCGCGCCGCCCCACGGCAGCAGCGCCTGCTGCGAGGGCGACGGGCACACCATCTGCCGCGCGCCCGCGCAGAACCGCCGCACCGCCTCGTCCGGCAGCGTCGACAGGTACTCGGCGGACCAGTAGTTCCGGTAGCCGGGCGGGTCGTCCAGGCTGCACTGGAACTCGGCGTACGGGACGTCGGTGACCAGCGCGGTGTCCGGCGACAGCGCCAGCAGGGGCGCGGCGAAGGACCGCAGCTCCTCCGCGCCGCCGGCCCAGGTGACCAGCACGCCGCAGCACAGCTGCCCGACCAGGTCGGGCGGCACGAACTCCTCGGGCGGCCCGGTCATGAACAGCAGGCCGCCGCCCATCTCCTCGGGCGCGTCGGCGGCGAAGTCCCGGTAGCGCACCACCATCTCGTCACCATCGGAGGCAGGCCGCAGCACGAGCGCGAAGGAGAACTCGGGCAGCGGGTGCACGCGGAAGGTGAACGAGGTGGCCACGCCGAAGTTGCCGCCGCCGCCGTGCAGCGCCCAGAACAGCTCGGGCCGTTCGGTCTCGCTCGCGGTGACCTCGCGGCCATCGGCCAGGACCAGGGTCACCGACAGCAGGTTGTCGCAGGCCAGGCCGAACTTGCGCTCCAGCCACCCGGAGCCGCCGCCGAGGGTGAGCCCGCCGACGCCGGTGGTGGACACCCGGCCGCCGGTGGTGGCCACGCCGTGCTCCTGGCACGCCCGGTCCACCGCGGACCACGTGGCGCCGCCGCCGACCACCACCGTGCGGGCGTCCGGGGAGACGGTCACGGCGTCCATCCGGCGCAGGTCGAGCACCAGCCCGTCCTGGACCAGGGAGGCGCCGGCGACGCTGTGCCCGCCGCTTCTGACCGCCACCGGGAGGCCCTGGGCACGCGCGAACGCGAGCGCTTCCTTCACGTCCGTGGGGTTGAGGCACTGGGCGATGGCCTCGGGCGTGGTGTCGATGGCGCTGTTGAACAGCGCGCGGGCGGCTTCGAAGCCCTCGTCCCGCCGGGTGAGCACGGTGCCGCCGAACCTGCCGCGCAGAACCGAGACGTCCGTCATGGTCCGACCTCCTGTCAACCCCTCGGACGGTCCAGGGTGGACCCGGACGCGGGAAAGCGCGCGGGCTGGTCACGAGGCCGTAAGGAACGGCGTCGGACCGTGCCCGCGCGACTCCCGTGCGCGTGCTACGAGTTGACCTGCCAGTGCACGTTGACCTTGTACTGGCCGCCGTGCCCGGTGAACCACATCGACGTGCTGGGCAGCCGGTGGTTGGTCCAGCCCAGGTGGGCCGGGTTGTTGTACATGAACTCGTACCGGTGCGGCAGCTGGACGTGGGCGGTGCGGGCCTCGAACAGGTCGTCCTGGAACAGCTCCAGCAGCCAGTCGACGAACACGCCGACCAGCCAGCCGACGACCTGCCCGAGCGCCTCGGCGATGGCCGCGCCCAGGTACGGCGTGAACACGGTGGCGACGACCTGCGCGACGACCTGGGTGACCTTGTCCTTGACCTTCAGCCACGCCGCCTGCACCTCCGCCGCGAACCCGCTGCCGTCCTGCTCGGCCAGCATCACCACGGCCAGGTAGCTGCGCGGCCACGGCCCGGACGCGGCCAGGTCGAAGGAGGTGAACAGCTTGCCCGGGTCGGCGTAGGTCTTGACCTTGCCGTCGTAGAAGTTGTCGCCGACGAACCACTGGGACACCTTGTTGGTGGCGCCCTTGTGGTCGATGCGCAGGCCGCCGGCGACGATCTCGTCGTCACCGGGCCACTCGGGGGAGGTCTCGTCGACGCACTTGACCCGCTCGACCCGGAAGTCCAGCGAGGACAGCTTGGGCAGCTTGCTCAGGTCCAAGTGCAGCTCGACGGCCCGGCGCTGGGCGTCCTGCTCGGCGGCCTTCTCCGCCGCCTCCAGCGCGGCGGCGCGGTCGAGCAGGGACTTCTTCAGCGCGTCGGCGTCGACGCGGACGTCGGAGAAGGCCCCGTCGAAGCCGACCTTGCGGAACTCCTCGGGGGTGAGCCGCGCGTGCCGGCCGAACTGGGCGGTGCGGGTCTCGACGTCGGAGGCCAGGAGGGTCTGCGCGTGCTTGACGATCGGCTCCAGCCGGTCGGCGGGCAGGGTGCGCAGGCCGCTCTGGAGGTCGAACTCGACCGTGCCCTCGGCGTAGGGGTGGCCGAGGTCGGCGGCGACCGCGGCGTAGGAGTAGCGCAGGGCCAGGTTGGCGTCCTGGGCGATCGCGGCGACCTGCGGGTCGGCGATCCGACCCGGTCCGGGGGTCGGCGGCAGGTCGTCGGGGTCCTGGGTGACGACCGGCCGCGGCTGTTCCGCGACCGCCTGGAGGGGCACGGTGGTCGCGGCGGCGGCCAGGACGAGCAGCGGAACGGCGTAACGGCGGAGGCCCCGGAGGCGACCGCGGGGGTGTGTGGTCATCGGAGAGCCCTTCTCTCGTGGGAAGTCACGGGGAGAGGTCTACGGACAGCGGGTTGTCGCGCGGCTGCGCGCCGGTTGTGGCGCGGTTCGGCGTGCTGGGGCCGGTCGGGGCGGAGGGTCCGGCGGGTCCGGCGGCGCTGACCGGCGCCCGCCAGCGGGCCGTGCTGGGGGTGCTGGCGCTGCACGCCGGGCAGGTGCTGCCGTTCACCCGGCTGGTGGACGTGCTGTGGGGCGAGGACCCGCCGCGCACGGCGGTGAAGACGCTGCACAGCCACGTGGCGCGGATCCGGCAGGCGCTGGCCGCGTCCGGTCTGCCGGACGTGCTGCGCACCCGCGAGCCGGGTTACCTGCTGGACGCGGCGGTCGAGGTGGACGCCCACCGGTTCGAGGCGCTGCTCGCGGCCGGACGCCGGGAGGGGTCGGCGGACAAGCTGCGGGAGGCGCTGGCGCTGTGGCGCGGTGACGCCTTCGCCGACGTGCCGCTGACCGGCTGGGGCGAGCGCGAGGTGGAGCGCCTGCACGGGCTGCGGCAGAGCGCCGTGGAGGAGCTGTGGGAGCACGCCGTCCGGGACGGCGAGCACGAGGCCGCGGTGGCCGAACTGCCCCGGCTGCTGGCGCGCACCCCGCTCAACGAGCGGCTGACCCGGCTGCACATGCTGGCCCTGTACCGCTGCGGCCGGCACACCGACGCACTGGACTCCTTCCAGCGCCTGCGCGAGCTGCTGGCCGACGAGTTCGGCGTCGACCCCGGCCCCGAGGTGCTGGAGCTGCACACCGCGATCCTGCGCCGGGACGCGTCCCTGGACCCGACGGCGGCCACCACCGTGCCGGCCCAGCTGCCCGCGACCGTCGGCCACTTCACCGGCCGCGCGGACGTGCTGGCCGAGCTGGACCGGGCGGACGTGCCGGTGGTGGTCGTGTCCGGTCCGGCGGGCATGGGCAAGACGTCGCTGGCGGTGGAGTGGGCGCACCGCGTGGCGCACCGGTTCCCCGGCGGCCGGCTGTTCCTGGACCTGCGCGGCCACGACCCCGAGCGCGCTGTGACCAGCGCACAGGCCCTCGCTCACGTCTTGCGCGCGCTGGACGTGCCCGAAGACCGCATCCCGGCCGACGAGGAGGAACGGGCCGCCCTCTACCGGACGCTCCTGCACGACCGGCGGTGCCTGGTGGTGCTCGACAACGCCGGCCGCGCCGACGACGTGCTGCCGCTGGTGCCCGGCGGGTCGAGCCTGCTGGTGGTCACCAGCCGCCGTTCGCTGGCCGCCCTGGCGACCCGCCACGCCATCCACGCCGTGGTCCTCGACGCCCTGTCCCCCGACGACTCGCAAGCCCTGCTGCGCAAGGTGCTCGGGTCCCGCCGCGCCGAACCCGAGGCCACCGCGGAACTGGCCCGCCTGTGCGGCGGGATGCCGCTGGCCCTGCGCATCGCCGCCGCGAAACTGCTCGGCGCACCGGCCCGGCCCGTCGCCGCCCTGGTCGCCGAATTACGCGCGGCCCGCCTGGACAACCTGGCCGTGGACGGCGACTCGCGGACCGTGGAAACCGTCCTGGCCAGCGCCTACCAGCCGTTGGACGCCACGTCGGCCCGCCTGTTCCGCCGGTCCGGCATCATCCCCGGCCCCACTTTCAGCACCGCCCTGGCCGCCGCGCTGTCCGATGTGGACAACCCGAACCTGGACCCGTTGACCACCGCGCACCTGCTCACCGAGACCGCGCCGGACCGGTTCCGCTACCACGACCTGGTCGCCGAGTACGCCCGCAAGCGCCTGGCCGACGACGACGAACCGGAGGTAGCCGCCCGCCTGCTGGACTGGTACCTGTTCGTGGCCCACCAAGCCAACGAGCTGGTCAACCCGGACCGCGACCTGGTCAAGCCGACCCTGCGCTTCCCGCCGCCCGGTGCGCCCTTCGCGCCCGACCGCCACGACGCCCTGGCGTTCCTGGAGGCCGAGCGGGACAACCTGTTGCCGGTGGTGCGCTTCGCCCGCGACCGCGACCCCACCGCCGCCTGGCAGCTGACCTACCTGCTGACCAGCTTCGCCGAGGCCACCGGCCACTGGCACGACCGGGTGGAGCTGTGCCGGGTCGCGGTCGAGGCGGCGGCGGGCGACCCGCGGGCCGAGGCGGAGATGCTGCGCGCGCTGGGCGTCGCCCACTTCATGACCCGGCAGCTGGACGCGGCGATCGACGCCAACCACCGCGCGCTCACCGCCGTCCGCGCGGCCGGCGACCTGGCCGGCGAGGGGCACGTGCACAACAACCTCGCCAACGCGTACGCCGAGCTGCGGCGCTTCGACGACGCCGTCACCGCGCACCTGGAAGCCGTCGACTGCTGCACCCGCGCGGGCAGCCGGCTGGGCACCGCGCTGTCCCAGCGCAACCTGGGCCACACCTACCTCCGGATGGGCCGCCCGGAAGCCGGCTTGGCCCCGCTGCGGGCCGCGCTCACCGCGTTCCGCGACCTGGGCAACGTGCGACTGGAGGCGGGCACCTTGGACACCCTGGGCGAGGCGCACCTGGCCCTGGGCCACCTCGAGGAGGCCCTGCGCGACCTGGAGCACGCCCTGCGGCTGAGCCGCGACATCGGCGACCGCTGGCTGGAGTGGGAGGTGCTGGTCGACATCGGCCGCGCCCACCTGGACGGCGACCACCACGGGGTGCCGTTCTTCGCGCAGGCGCTGGAGATCAGCCGCGAGGTGGACGACCGCCACGGCGTCGCCACCGTGCTGGACCTGCTGGGCCGCGCCCACCTCCGCGCCGGCGACCTCGCGGCGGCCGAGGACGCCCTGACCCTCGCCACGACCGAGCGGTCCCGCGTGCCCGACCCGTTCGAGGAGGCCAACCTGGAACGCGACCTGGGCGACCTGGCCGAGCGCCGCGACCGCCCGGCCGACGCGCGCGACCACTGGGACCGGGCGATCCGGCTCTACCAGCGGGTCGGCGCGACGGCCGAGGCGGCGGAGGTCAGGACTCGGGCATCAGGGTGACCTTCTCGACCGGGTTGGCCACGGTGCCGGCGGAGGTCTCGAACACCTCCAGCGCGAAGGTCTCCTCACCCTCGACCTCGACGTCGGGCAGGCTCTGGACCTCCACGTCCACCGTCGTGGCGCCCTTGGGGACGGTCAGCTTGAGGTCCTTGGCGGGCACGTAGTCCAGCCCGGCCACCGCCGTCACGTCCAGCGTCCGGTACCGGACCGTGAACCCGGCGCGGGCCGGGGTGGACAGCTGCAACGGGACCTTGCACGCGTCCGGGACCCAGCAGATCTTCCCGCCGCTGATCTCGATGACCATGATCGGGGCCATCTTGCCGTCGTCGTCGAGGAGCGTGGCGGTGGCGGCCCCGAGGAACGCCCCGCGCGTGCTGAAGAGGGCCAGGGAGAAGGACTCGTCCTCCTCCGCCAGGGCATCGGCGACCAGCGGCACCGACACCGACGTCCCGACACCGCCGCCGGGCTGCCAGGCGCCTTCCACGTACCCGAAGTCCTGACCGGCGGTCGCCGTGCCGTTCTGCGTGCGGTACACGACCGCGCCGCTGGTCGTGCAGCCCTGCGGCACCGACGCCGTGAGCTGGAAGCCGAACGCGCCGGCGGAGTTCCCCTCGTACTGCTCGGGTTGCGCGGCCGTGACGCCGAACTTGGTGGGTGTGCAGGTCTCGGCGTGCGCGGCGGTCACCGGGACGACGGCGCCGAGCGCCACCGCCAGCACGACCACCGCGCGTCTCATCGTGATCGTCATGCCGCAGTTCTACGGTCGCCCGGTTGTGGTTCGGTTGTGGCGGCACTCAGCCCGCGAACAACAGGGCGAGCCCGCCCGCCGTGCGGGAGGGTGATCACGTCGTGGAGAGTCCCAGGACTCCCAGCGCGATCCGGTCCAGCTGGTACGCGAAGTGCGCCGCGAAGTCCGAGAAGCTCCCGTTGTACTGGCCGAACACCTCGAAGCTCACCAAGCCGAACATCGAGGTCCACGCCAGGTACCCCCGCGCCAGGACCTCCTCCCCCACCTCGACTGCCACGGCCTCGCGCACCGCCGTGAGGTCCCGACCGAGCACTCCGTCCACCTTCGTCGGTGGCGATCCGCGCTGGATGTCCACCAGCAGCGCCACCACCAGCATCATCACGCGGGTGCCGGGATCGCCGGTCTGCTCGACGGGCGCGTGGTAGCCGGGCACCGGACTCCCGTACAGCAGCGCGTACTCCGCCGGGCGCGCCACCGCCCACTCGCGCACCGCTAGCCCGATGGCCCGCCATCGCGATAGGAGGTCCTCGCGCGGACACCGCGTCTCGGCCTCCTCCACTGCCTCGCCGAGGGAGTTGTAGGCGTCGACTATCAGCATGGTCAGGAGGTCGTCCCGGCTTGGGACGTACCGGTAGACGGCTGACGACACGATCCCCAGCTCGCGCGCGATCGCTCGGAGCGACAACGCTGCGCTGCCCTCGCTGGCCAGCTGTTCGCGGGCGATCCGCTTGATGTCCTCGATCGCTTGGGCCCGCGCTCGCTGTCTGGGTGTCGGGTTCATGCGGCTCATGATGGCCTAGGGGGAGAGCACCGGCAACAAAAGAGAGCAGTGCTCTTGACATGCGGGGTGGGTTGACCGCAGACTTCTCGTATCGAGAGCAGTGCTCTCAAAAACGACTACTGCTCTCGGCGTGTTGCTGGGAGAGCTGCGTCCCCAGGAGGCCTTGATGTCCAAGCTTCGGTCCGCCGCCTTCGCCGCTGCCGGCGTGTCTTTCCTGCTCTACCCGGTGTTGCGGCCGTATGCCGACGAGTCGACGGTTGCCGGGCTGGCGGTCATGGGCACGACTGCCTGGGTGGTCTCGCATCTGTTGGCGGTGGTGGGGTTCCTGTTGGTGTCACTGGCATTGAGCGGTGCGGCCCGCGCCATCACCACGGCTGGGGCGGTGCTGACGACCATGTACTACGGGGCCGAGACCTTTGGGCTCTATGCGTTGGGGCAGCGTGCTTCCACCACGCCGGACGTGCTGAAGATGGTGGACGCCGTTCGGTTCCACCCTGTGGCGATCGTGGTGTTCGCGGTGGGGTTGTTGCTCTTGGCTGTGGGTGCGGTTGTCGCCACTCGTGGGCTTGGACGGATCGCTTTGCCTTATGCCGCCGGGTTTGTTCTCTTCCTTCCCCAGTTCTTCACCGCTCCTCCGGTTCGCATCGCTCACGGCGCTCTCTTGCTCGTCGGTTGCTTCTTGATCTCTCTTAAGCTCTGGCGTTCGTGAGCTTTGGGATTGACGCGCTTCGCGCTCTCAAGCCGAACGCGCTTCGCGCTCTCAAGATCAAAAGCTAGCAGGGAGACCGCCGATGGGGGGTGAAGGGCGTCGGTTCCCCCACCGCATGGCCTGGCAAAGGTGGTCTCAACCGGTCAGTGCATCAGGCTGCGCCGGCCAGTGCTTGTTCAAGCACCTCTGCGGGTGTTTTGAACCCCAGCGTTTGCCGTGGTCGCCTGTTCAGTTTCGCCGCGATTTCGTCCAGGTCGGCCTGAGTGTACACGGACAGGTCGGTGCCCTTGGGCAGGTACTGGCGCAGCAGGCCGTTCGTGTTCTCGTTCGCTCCGCGCTGCCAGGGCGAATGCGGATCGCAGAAGAACACCGGGATGTCCGTCGCGACCGTGAACCTGACGTGTTCGGCCATTTCCACACCCTGGTCCCAGGTCAGCGACCGCCGCAACCGGACAGGCAGTTCGACCATTTTCCGGGAGAGGATCAAGGCGACCCGGTCCGCGGTGCGGTCGTGCGGAATCCGGACGAGCATGACGAACCG
>NZ_JBBEGC010000079.1:0-33244 GCF_037401995.1 Saccharothrix sp. CCNWYY140 | reverse complement strand
TCGGGCAGGCCATACGGGGATGACACAAGCAAGAAGCCCAGGCAGAGGTGTGCCGTGCGGCAGCTTCGTGAAAAGCCCGGCGCGCGTGCGGTCGGGTGGGCGCGGCGATCTTCCTTGGATCAGGTGCCGTAGCGGGCGGCGGCGCGTTCCTTCGCCTTTGCGGCCTCTACCTCGCGGTCTCGGGGTGGGGCCTTGGTGACCAGGGATTCCAGGAGGACCCTCGTCGCCTCGGCCACCGCCTCCACCGCCAGGTCGAAGGCTTCCTGGTTCGCTGCCGACGGGTGGGTCGAGCCGCTCACCTTGCGGACGTACTGGACCGCGGCGGCGTGGATCTCGTCCTCGGTGGCGGGTGGTTCGAAGTTGTGCAGCACCCGGATGTTCCGACACATGGGTCCACTATCGCCGAAATCCCTGTGATCCGTCACACCAAGGCGGCACCTCTGCACCGCCCTCTTCGGCAGCAGCGTGCCGGAGTCAGGGGCTGACGTCGTACCGGGCGTTCTCGACCTTCGGCACGGTGGGCAGGTCGTGGCCGTCCATGCAGCCGCCCTCGAACTTGACGACGCCCTCGTGCTCGACGAAACGGCCCGTTTCGGCGCAGCCCGCGTGTGCCACGGTGAAGAACGCCGCGCCGGTCAGTGCCGCGGCCGTGGCCACCGCGCCGACGAGCGGCAGCACCGCGGTGACGCGTCCCGCGAGTGCCATGCCACCTCCCCAGGTGAAATCCGCGCAAACCCCCGCACCGAGGGTACCGGTCTCGCGGGGCACCTTGGGCGGCTCTCAGGGTTCCCACAGGAAAGGGCCGGCCCGCTGGTGGCGGACCGGCCCCTCACGCGCTGTCGTCAGAGGTTGCCCCGACGCTCCTGCTCGCGCTCGATGGCCTCGAACAGGGCCTTGAAGTTGCCCTTGCCGAAGCCCAGCGAGCCGTGGCGCTCGATGAGCTCGTAGAAGACGGTCGGACGGTCGCCGATCGGCTTCGTGAAGATCTGGAGCAGGTAGCCGTCCTCATCCCGGTCGACCAGGATGCGGTGCTGCTTGAGCACCTCGATCGGCACGCGCACCTCGCCGATGCGGGCCCGCAGTTCCGGGTCGTCGTAGTACGAGTCCGGGGTCTCCAGGAACTCGACGCCGGCCGCGCGCATGGCGGTCAGCGTGGCGACGATGTCGTTGGTCGCGAGTGCGATGTGCTGCACGCCCGCGCCCGAGTAGAACTCCAGGTACTCGTCGATCTGCGACTTCTTCTTCGCGATCGCCGGCTCGTTCAGCGGGAACTTCACGCGGTGGTTGCCGTTGGACACCACCTTGCTCATGAGCGCCGAGTAGTCGGTGGCGATGTCGTCGCCGATGAACTCCGCCATGTTCACGAAGCCCATGACGCGGTTGTACCACTCGACCCAGTAGTCCATCTTGCCGAGCTCGACGTTGCCCACGCAGTGGTCGACCGCCTGGAACAGCCGCTTCGGCGCGCCCTCGGGTCGGACGACGGTGCTCTCCCTGGCCACGTAGCCCGGCAGGTACGGACCGGTGTAGCGGGACCGGTCGATGAGGGTGTGGCGGGTCTCGCCGTACGCCGCGATGGCGGCGGTGCGCACCACGCCGTGCTCGTCCTCGACGTCGTGGGGCTCGACGAGGACCGTGGCGCCTTGCTTGCGGGCGTGGTCGATGCACCGGTCGACGTCCTCGACCTCCAGCGCGAGGTCCACGACGCCGTCACCGTGCTTGCGGTGGTGGTCCAGCAGAGCGCTGTCCGGCTGCACCCCGCCGTTGATCACGAACCGCGCCGAACCGGACTTGAGCACGAAGGACTTGTGGTCCCGCTGCCCCGTCTCGGGCCCGGCGTACGCGACGAGCTGCATCCCGAAGGCGACCTGGTAGAACCACGCGGTCTGGGTCGCGTTGCCGACCACGAAGACCACGGCGTCCATCGAGCGCACGGGGAACGGATCGCGCGTCCCGTCGTAGTCGACCAGGCCCACGAGTTGGCGGAGCTGGTCGTAGCTCACGTCGTCAAGCTGCTGCGTCATGGCTCACAGCATGTGCGCGGTGGGCAGGGTGAGCAACAGTGTCGTTTTTTGCTGTGCAGGTTGTACAGTGATCTATGGTTTCCGACGGGCAAGCTGAACACTCTGACCAGGTCTTGGACGCCTTGGACGCCCGCCTGTTGCTGCTGCTCACCGACGAGCCCCGCCTGGGTGTCCTGGAGTGCTCCCGACGGCTGGGGGTGGCTCGCGGCACCGTGCAGGCGCGCTTGGACCGCCTGGTGGCGCGAGGTGTGTTGACGGGGTTCCCGCCGGCGCTGGACCTGGCGGCGATGGGCTACGGGCTCACGGCGTTCGCGGTGCTGGAGATCGCCCAGGGGCAGCGCCAGGAGGTCTCAGACGGGCTGGCCGCGATCAACGAGGTGTGCGAGGTGCACGCGACCACCGGACAGGGTGATCTCTTCGTGCGGATGGTGGCGCGGTCGAACGCCGACTTGCAGCGGGTGATCGACGAGATGGTGGACGTGCCGGGCGTGCAGCGGCTGTCGACGTCGATCGCCCTGTCCACACCCGTGCCGCCGCGCGTGCGACCGTTGCTGGAGCAGGTGCTGTGAAGTGGTGGCACAGCAAGAGGGGCGGCCACCCGGGTCCGGTGGCCGCCCCTCTCGATGTCGTGGGGGCTAGCCCGCGTAGGGCACCGCCTTGATCAACGTCACCTTCATGGTGCTGCCGTTGGGCAGTTCGTACTCCCGGGTCTCCCCCTCCTTGGCCCCGTTGAGCGCCTTGCCCAGCGGGGACGACGGGGAGTACACCTCGAGCGACCCGTGGGCGCCTTCCTCCCGGGTGGCCAGCAGGAAGTCCTCGGTCTCGTCGTCGCCCTCGTAACGGACGGTGAGCACCATGCCGGGGGCTGCCACACCGGAGACGGTGGGCGCCTCGCCGACCTTCGCGACGCGCAGCAGCTCCTGGAGCTGCCGGATGCGAGCCTCCTGCTTGCCCTGCTCCTCGCGGGCCGCGTGGTAGCCGCCGTTCTCGCGGAGGTCGCCCTCCTCGCGGCGGGCGTTGATCTCCGCAGCAATGACCGGGCGATTCTCGATCATCTCGTCCAGCTCAGCCTTGAGCCGGTCGTAGGCCTCCTGGGTCAGCCAGGTCACCTCAGTGTCGCTCACGGTCACCAACTCCTTGTCTTGCTCCGGCCCACGGCGTGGGCTGGCAGTTCCCGGACGCACGCGCCCGGAACGGAAAAACACGGCCCGCGTCGGGGCCGTGCTGAAAGGCCAGAGTAACACGTCTACAACGTTCAGCTACGGTGTTTTGTTCCGGATCGGGCCGCTAAACCCGCAGATCACCCGCTTGGCCGCTACCTCGTGGACAGGTAGGGCGGAACCTGGTAGGAGCAGCCGAACACCTCTCCGGTCGTCGCCTCTTTCGACGTCCGGAGCACCGCTTTGGGGTAGACCCGGGTGGCCCCCGGCGGCACCAGCACCTCGCGCCGGCCGGCCTCGTCGCCGTCCTCGGAGCGGGCGCGCACGATGCACACCACGGCCTTCTCCGGTGTCTCCCGCACGACCTCGAAGTCGATCTCCACCGAACCCGCGTCCAGCACCCGGAACGCGGTCTGCTTGGCCTCCACCGGCTTGGTGCCGAGGTTGCGGTACCCGACCCACGCCACGACGGCACCGACCAGCACGGCGACTACGGGCAGTGACCACCGCGCCCACGTCGGCAGGGTGCGGCGGGGTTTGCCGTACCGGCCTTCCGGCAGTGCCACTTGCCAACGCCTTCCTGCCCGTGGGGAACAATGGCCCTTGACGACCGCGTTGAGTGTCGCAGGGGCCGATCAGCCCCCGTCCAGCAGGGCCATAAGGGAGGAACACCACCGTCATGGTTGAGAAGCTGCGCCTGATGGCGGTGCACGCGCACCCCGACGACGAGTCGAGCAAGGGTGCCGCGACGATGGCGCGCTACGTCGCCGAGGGTCACGAGGTCATGGTCGTGACCTGCACCGGCGGCGAAGCCGGCAGCATCCTCAACCCCAAGCTGGCCGACCGGGCGGACGTCCTGGAGAACATGGGCGAGGTGCGCCGCGCGGAGATGGCGCGCGCCGCCGAGATCCTCGGCATCCAGCACCGCTGGCTGGGCTTCGTCGACTCGGGCCTGCCCGAGGGCGACCCGCTGCCGCCGCTGCCGGAGGGCTGCTTCGCCCTGACCCCGCTGGAGGAGTCCGTCCCGCCGCTGGTCGCGGCGATCCGCGAGTTCCGCCCGCACGTGATCGTCACCTACGACGAGAACGGCGGCTACCCGCACCCCGACCACATCCGCTGCCACGAGGTGTCGGTGGCGGCCTGGGACGCGGCCGGCGACCCGGACATGTACCCCGAGGCCGGCGAGCCGTGGCAGCCGCTGAAGCTGTACTACTCGCACGGCTTCTCCCGCGCCAAGCTGCTGGCCTTCCACGAGGCCATGATCGAGCGGGGCGAGGAGTCCCCGTACGCGGAGTGGCTGGCCGGCTGGGACGCCGACAAGCCCGACGTGATCGAACGCGTCACTACCCGCGTCGAGTGCGCCGACTACTTCCCGGTCCGCGACGAGGCCCTCAAGGCGCACGCGACCCAGATCGACCCGGACAGCCGCTGGTTCGCCGTGCCGCTGGAGATGCAGCGCGAGGTGTGGCCCACCGAGGAGTACGAACTGGCGCGCTCGCTGGTCGACAGCACGTTGCCCGAGGACGACCTGTTCGCGGGCGTGAGGGAAAAGGTGACGGCGTGAACCCGGTCCCCTGGGACCAGACGACGGCGATGGTGTTGGTACAGCCCTCGACCACCAAGGACCCCGGCGGTCAGCAGGAGGACTTCGGCAAGTCCTCTCCGCTGGGCCTGCTGATCCTGGTGCTGTTCTTCATCGCGGTGTTCTTCCTGGTCCGCTCGATGAACAAGCACCTGCGCAAACTCCCGGCCTCCTTCGACCCACCCGAGGACACCCCGAAGAAGGACGACTAGAACCCGGAGAACCGCAGCACCCCGGCCTCGCAGAACACGACGAGCCGCCGGTCGTCGGTCCACGCCATGCGGTCCACCAGCGACTCCAGCTCGATCGACGCGAGCCGTCGTGCCGCCCCGCTCTCCGGGCACGCCCAGACGTGCAGCGTTCCCCGGCCGGTCGCGTACGCGACCAGTGCCAGGTCGGGTCGGGGCAACCCGAGCGCGACCCTGGTCCACCCGTCGTGGGGCACGGGCGTGCCCCAGCGCCGGGCGGTGTCGTCGGCGAGCGACGCCAGCCGAAAGCTGTAGACCTCGCTGAACACCACCACCGGGACGCCTCCGCCGTGGCGCGCCACAGCCACGTGAGCGGTGAAGTCGAGCCCGAGCTCCACCGGGGGCCGGCCGGGTCGACCGATGACCGACCCCACCGCCTCGACCAGGAACCTCGCCTCGCCGCCGAGCCGGTAGGGCAGTGGCGACACCTCCCACGGCAGGTCGCCCACGGTCTCGTCCCGCCACGCGGTGCCGTCGTGCCGCAGCCAGTGACCCGTTCCCGCATCGTCGTGCACGACGACCACGATGTCGGTGCCGTCCCGGTTCACCGCCAACGTCTGCACGGGGAAGTCCAGGTCCGGAACGGTGGTTCGCCACCGGGGCGCGAGACCGTGCGGGCTCACCTCGCACACGTCGAGCCCGCCGTTCTCGTCCACGGACGCGACCAGGGAGCCGTCGGGGTCGAACGCCGCCTCGACCCGGGAGCCGCCGTTCCGGTGCGAGCCCAGCTCCGCGACCCGGTCGAACACCGACCACACCCGGCACACGCCCCGGCCGGTGGTCACCGCGAGCACACCGGAACCCTCGACCGCGACGACGTCCACCGGGCGCCTGTCGGCCGGCCACGGTTCGCGGACCGCGGCGGACACGTGGTCCAACTCCCACAGGCGGACCCGGCTGAAGTCGAACGTCAGCACCAGCGGCGTGCCCCACGGGCCGAGACCGACAGCCAGTTCCCACACACGAGGACCACGGCGAGGCGCACCCAGGGGGACCAGGCCTTCCGTCGCGTCGAGCACCACGATGTCGTCGTGGAGGGAGCTCACCGCGACAACCGTCCGTCCGCTGGGCAGCGTGGCCGTCGTGATCGAGCGCCCCGGCGGCCGGTCCAGGACGTCGGTCGTGGCAAGGCCGTGCGCGGTGACCTCGGCGCGGCGCAACCCGTCCTCGCCTCCGACGAGGAGCAGGCACGTCCCGTCCGCGAGCGTGGTGAACCGGAGCGCGCCCGCGAACCCCGGCAGCGGGGTGCCCACCTGGACCAGGTGCCCGTCGCGCAAGGCCAGCAGGACGACCTCCTCCCCGCGGGCGTGCGCGATCAGCACCTCGCCCCCGAGGACCGTGATCGCCGCGGCCTGCCGACCGGGCACGTCCTCCGACCGGCACACCACCTCGGGGGTGTCGTCGGTCCAGTCGAGGAGGTGGAGCACGGATCCGCAGACCAGGACGGCGAGCAGTCGGCCGTCCGCCGCGCAGGTGCTGTCGCCGGACCGGATCGGGAGGTCCCACGGTCCCACCACCCGGTCCGCACCGGTCTCCGCCAGGCCGTGGGTGAGCGACCAGCGGTGCACGGTGCCGTCCTCGTTCGCGGTCAAGGCGAATTCGCGCCCGTCCGGTGTCGCCTCGTGGAAGATCGCACGAGTCGACACCAACCTGCGGGTCTCCTGTGACTCCGCGAGGGTCAGCCGGTAGTCCTCGAACCGGTACAGCGCCATCCGGCCGGAGGTGGCGACCAACGCGGACGGGCTGCCCTCGGGGTCGAACCACAGGCCGACACCGGCCATCGGCGGCGGGTCCAGGACGATCTGCTGCTCGTCGTCCGGGTTCCACGCCAGGACCTCCACCCGCCACGGCACGGAGGCGGCGACCTCGTCGGCGAGGGTGTCGAAGCCGGATTGTCGTGCCACCAATGCGAAGTTGGCTACCCGGCGACCCGGGTCGGCGTCGAAGCGGTGGACGGTTCGGCGGTAGACGTGGCGGATTGTGCGGGCGCGGTCGGTGGTGACGTTGGGCAGGTGGTGGACTATGCATTCCGGCGAGACCGCGAGCATGAAGTCCAGGTCCTCGACCAGTTCGTCCAGGCGGCCGGCCGTGGCGGCGTGGGCGGGGAGGTTGGTGCGGGTGTAGTGGTCGGCTGTGGGCCAGGTGGTGACCGTGGTGCGCAGGGTTTCGTAGACGACCTGGTCCGGGGCGGGACCTTGGTACTCGGTGCGGAAGGTGTCGTCCAAGGCCTGGTGGAAGAGGCGGTAGTGGCGGCCGGATTGCTCTACCAGGTAGCTGGCCGCCGACGTCAGGGCTTCACGCAGGTCGCGGGCGGTGTAGGTGGTGGCGCTGAGGGCGTTGGCCAGGGACAGCCACAGGTCGCCTTCCGGGAGGCCGCTGCCCTCGGCGAAGGCCAGGGGGAGCAGGAGTTCGCGGATCTTGGTCGGGTTGTCGAAGCGGATGGAGAGGTAGTCGTCCACGGCCGCGCCGACCGTCGTCGCCAGGCTGGTGCCGCCGCTCATCGCCGTGAGGGCGGTGAGTTGGGCGATCAGGAAGTTGCCGTTGGACTGGTGGGCGATCTGGTCTGCCAAGGGGCCGACGCCGACCCTGCGTTGGGCGTAGTGGAGCAGGTCGGCGGGGTCCAAGTAGGTGGGGGAGTCCAGGTCCAGCACTACCGCGTTGCCCAGGCGGGTGAGCAGGAGGTTTGAAGGGGAGTTGCGTGCGCCCACGCGGGTGCCTACGACTACGTGACGGGTCGGGTTGGTGGCTAGGCGGTGGAGCATGGTGGCGATGGCGATCGGAGCGTCGCCGGTGGCCTCGTCGAGGGCGTCGACCACGACGCTGATCGGGCCGCAGCGCTGGACCAACTCCACCGGGTCGGCCGCCTCGACCTCCGCCCCGTCCGCGATGGCCTGCACCACCTGCGACAACGTCTTGCCGCGGGCGTGCACGGCGACGGTGACGCTGCCGAGCGGCGGTAAAGCGACGTCCGGGGAGAGGCTGTCGGGAGGCACCCGCGGCCGGACCAGGCGGTCGGCCAGGACGACGGTTCGGGCCACGACCGCGCTCTTGCCGCTGCCCGGACTGCCGATCACCGCCCGCACCCGGCCGTCACCCGGTCCGGCGAGGTAGGTCGCGAGGTCGTGCAGAGCGCGGTGACGGCCCACGAAGTGCCATTCGTCGGTGGGGTCGTGCGGCTCGACGCCCCGCGCCCGCGGCAGCCAGTGGGTGTCGTCGGGATCCACCCGCCAGCCCACGTGCGCCGCCGCCTCCGGCCACAGGCGGACGACCTCCTCGATCGGGATCAACCCGCCGCCGCGCACCGACTTCTGCGCCATGACGACGATGCCGACCACCGCCTCGGCGACCTCGTCCCACACGGGCGCACCGGAGAAACCACGGTCGACTACGTGCCCCGCGTCGCCGTTCATCTGCACCCAACCGGCGGTGATCCTGCCGCCCAACCGGCCCCGCGCCTCGGCGTGCCGACCGCCCGCGAAGCCCTGCACGACATAGGGGTGGTCGGCGAGCGCGGCCGGGGCGCGCAGTGGCGCGACGACGGCGTCCGGGACCGGCGACGACAGTCGCAGCACGGCCACGTCCCCGCTCTGGTCCTCGGCGACGGGCGCGCGGAACACGACGGTCGCCGCACCTGACCAGCCGTGGTGCACCAAAGAGACGTGAACGGTGTCGGTCGGCACCACGTGGTCGCACGTCAGCACCAGGTCGGGGGCGATGAGCACGCCCGCGCCGACCTCGCCCACCCGCGCCAGCCACGGTGGGCGTTCGCGAAAGCTCGCGCGCACGAGCCGCAGCCTAACGCGGGTACCACACCCGGCGGGCCGGGACGGAGACCAGTTCCCGTTCGGGCCAGCGCATCGCCGTCAACGACCCGCCGAACGCGCAACCCGTGTCCAGGCACAAGGTCCCGTTGACCCACGCCGGTTCCTCGACCGGAGTATGTCCATACAGGACGGTCGCGGCACCGCTGTACTCCTCGAACCACGGGTGCCGCACCGGAAAACCGCGCGCGTCGACCTGGCCCGTGCTCTCGCCCCACACCGCCAGCGCCCGCGCCCGCGACGACTCGACCCCGTGGTACCGCTCGGGCAGACCGGCGTGGGCGACGACCAGTGCGCCGCCGTCGAGGACGTAGTGCGGCACCAGCGAGTCCAGGAACTCCAGCACCTCCGCCCGGAACCCGGCTGTCTCGCGCGCCAGCTGGGCCAGCGACTTCTCCAGGCCGTGCACGACCGTCACGTCCCGGCCCTTCAGCGCCCGCGCCAGCTTGTCGTCGTGGTTCCCGCGCACGCAGAGCGCCGTCCCCGCCCGGACCATGCCCATCACCAGGCGCAGCACCCCCGGCGTGTCCGGACCCCGGTCCACCAGGTCGCCGACGAACACCGCCGTGCGGCCGTCGGGGTGGCGGGCGCCGTCGTCGAACACCTCGTAGCCCAGCTCGCGCAGCAGGTGGACCAGCTCGACCCGGCACCCGTGGACGTCCCCCACCACGTCGAACGGACCGGTCAGGTGCCGCAGGTCGTTCGGCAGGCGCTCGGTGATCTCCACGCCGCCCAGTCTGGTCGAACCGGTCCCCGCGCCGCCCGGGAATTACTGTGGACCCATGACGAACCGGCTCGCGTCCTCGACCAGCCCGTACCTGCTCCAGCACGCCGAGAACCCGGTGGACTGGCACGAGTGGTCGCCGGAGGCGTTCGCCGAGGCCCGGGAGCGGGACGTGCCGGTGCTGCTGTCGGTCGGGTACGCGGCCTGCCACTGGTGCCACGTCATGGCGCACGAGTCGTTCGAGGACCAGGTCACCGCCGAGTATATGAACGCGCACTTCGTCAACGTCAAGGTCGATCGCGAGGAGCGCCCGGACGTGGACGCGGTCTACATGGCGGTGACGCAGGCGCTGAGCGGGCACGGCGGGTGGCCGATGACGGTGTTCCTGACGCCGGACGGGGAACCGTTCTACGCGGGCACGTACTACCCGCCGGTGCAGGGGCGCGGGATGCCGTCGTTCCGGCAGGTGCTGGAGGCGATCGACCACGCCTGGCGCGAGCAGGGCGCGGAGGTGCGGGAGTCGGCGGCGAGCATCGTGTCGCAGCTGGCGTTCAAGCCGCTGCCGCAGTCCACTGTGGACGCCGAGGTGCTGTCCGGCGCGGTGGTGTCGCTGCTCGGGCACTTCGACCGGGCGCACGGCGGTTTCGGCGGCGCGCCGAAGTTCCCGCCGTCGATGGTGCTGGAGTTCCTGCTGCGCCACCACGAGCGGACCGGGTCGGTGGAGGCGCTGTCGATGGCGCGGGCGACGTGCGACGCGATGGCGTCGGGTGGGCTGTACGACCAGCTGGCGGGCGGGTTCGCGCGGTACAGCGTGGACGCGGCGTGGGTGGTGCCGCACTTCGAGAAGATGTTGTACGACAACGCTTTGCTGCTGCGCGTCTACACCCACCTGAGCCGGCGCGACCCGTCGCCCCGGTACGCGCGCGTGGTGCGGGAGACCGCCGAGTTCCTGCTGCGGACGCTGTCCACGCCCGAAGGCGGGTTCGCCGCGTCGCTGGACGCCGACACCGACGGCGTCGAGGGCCTGACCTACGTGTGGACGCCCGCCCAGCTCGCCGACGCCCTCGGACCGGTCGAGGGTGCGCGGGCCGCCGTGCTGTACGGGGTGACCGAGGAGGGGACGTTCGAGCACGGTATGTCGACGCTGCGGATGCTCGGGGACCCCGTGCCGGAGCTGGCGGAGAAGCTGCTGGCGGTGCGCGAGCAGAGGCCGCAGCCGGGTCTGGACGACAAGGTCGTGACCGCGTGGAACGGGCTCGCGATCACCGCGCTGGCCGAGGCGGGCTCGGTGTTCGGCGAGCCGCGCTGGGTGGAGGCGGCGGTGCGGGCGGCGTCGTTGCTGCTGGACCTGCACGTGGTGGACGGGCGGCTGCTGCGGACGTCCCGGGCCGGTGTCGCGGGCACGGCGTCGGGCGTCCTGGAGGACTACGGGTGTTTCGCCGACGGCCTGCTCGCGCTGCACCAGGCGACCGGGGACGAGCGGTGGCTGACCGCCGCGTGTGAGCTGCTGGACACGGCGTTGGCACGGTTCGCGGGCGCGGAACCCGGCGTCTACTACGACACCGCCGACGACGCCGAGGCCCTGGTGCAGCGGCCGTCCGACCCGTCGGACAACGCGAGCCCGTCCGGGGCGTCGTCCCTGGCGTCCGCGCTGGTCACGGCGTCGGTACTGGGCGCTCCCCGGTCGGCGGAGTACCGCGCGGCGGCCGAGGCGGCGGTGGCACGGGCCGGTCTGCTGGCGGCGCGGGAGCCCCGGTTCGCGGGGCACTGGCTGTCCGTGGCCGAGGCGTTGGAGCACGGTCCGGTGCAGGTCGCCGTGGTCGGCGGGGACGCCGGGCTGGTGTCCACAGCGTGGCGCGAGGTGCACGGCGGCGGGGTCGTGGTCGCGGGCGACCCGGACTCCGCGCCGCTGCTGGCCGACCGACCGCTGGTCGACGGCGGTCCGGCGGCCTACGTATGCCGCGGGTACGTCTGCGACCGCCCGGTCACCACCATCGACGACCTCACGGCGGCCCTGCACCGCTGAAGCCGCACCGCTGAACTGCACCGCTGACGCTTCACCGGTAGCGAACCACACTTGTCTTCACCTGTTACCGGCGTAGCGTCGATTGCACTGTAATCGTGTAATCAACGAAGTGGGTGTGTGATGAGACGAGGTTGGGGCTCGCGCTGGCAGCAGGCCGAACAGCCGCCCGCGGACGACGCGGCGGCCTGGTTCGCGGGCCGGCTCCCGGACGGGTGGTTCACCGAGGCGCCGACCGTGACGGTGGACCGCGAGGAGATCCTGGTGGTGGGCACCCTCCCGCCACTGACCGGCGAGTTCGCCGACGAGGCGGAGCAGGCGGCGGCGGAGTCGGGCCGCATCAGCCGCTTCCGCGAGCAGACGCGCGAGGAACGCATCGAGATCGCCCGCCAGGCCGAACACCGCTACCGGCGCAAGGTCGCGTGGGGCGCTCGGCTGGGCAGCACGGAGGAGCTGTTCACGACCCTGTCCGTGCCGGTGATGACCAGGCTCCGCCAGCCCGAACGCCAGGTCCTGGACACCCTGGTGGCGGCGGGCGTGGCCCGGTCCCGGTCGGAGGCGCTGGCGTGGGCGGTCCGCCTGGTCGGCCAGCACGCGGACACGTGGCTGACCGAACTGCGCGACGCGATGTCCCGCGTGGACGACCTGCGGGCACAGGGACCGGACCTGGCGTAGGCGGGGAGGTGCTCAGGAGTAGATCGCGAACCAGATGGCGATGTAGTGGCAGAGCGCCGCCAGTACGGTCGCCGCGTGGAAGAACTCGTGGTAGCCGAAGACGTGGGGCCACGGGTCGGGCCAGCGGGAGGCGTAGAAGATCGCGCCCGCCGTGTACAGCAGGCCGCCGACCAGCAGCAGCACCAGAGCGGCCACGCCGACGTGGTGCAGCAGGTCGGGTAGGACGAAGACCGCCACCCAGCCCAGGGCGATGTAGATCGGCACGCCCAGCCAGCGCGGCGCGTGCGGCCAGGCCAGTTTCAGGGTCACGCCGCCCAGCGCGCCCAGCCAGACGACGGCCAGCACGACGTTGCCCGTCCCCGGGTCCATCGCCAGCAGCGCGAACGGCGTGTAGGTGCCCGCGATGAACACGAAGATCATCGAGTGGTCCAGGCGCTTCATCCACGTGCGCGCCTTCACGCTGACCCAGTTCACCCGGTGGTACAGGGCGCTGACGCCGAACAGGCCGACGACGGTCGCGCTGTAGACGGAGGTGGCCAGGGCCGCCTTCCCGGACGCGGTCGCGGCGGCCAGGGTGATCAGGGTGGCGCCGGTGGCGACCGACACCACGAAGGACCAGAAGTGCAGCCAGCCGCGCAGGCGGGGGCGCAGTGCCGGTGCCGGCGGCTCGGGGATCGTCGACGTCGTCACCCGCCCGAGGTTACGGGACCGTAGGTGCGCAGGTCAGCACACGACGGCGTGACCGCCCCCACCCGGCGTACGCTCTTCCAGCGTGGGTCTTCGCGAGCGCATCAAGGACGGGTTCCTCCTGCCGGTGTACGAGTACCGGCTCAACCGGTGGCTCGCCGGGAAGCAACGACCTCGGCACGTCGGCGTCGTCCTGGACGGCAACCGGCGCTGGGCCAAGGAGGCGGGCTTCACCGACGTCGTGCACGGCCACCGGGTCGGCGCGCGCAAGATCCTGGAGCTGCTGAACTGGTGCCGCGAGGCCGAGGTCGAGGTGGTCACCCTGTGGATGCTGTCCACGGACAACCTCAACCGGCCGATCGAGGAGCTCGGGCCGCTGCTGGACATCATCGGCGACATCGTCGACGAGATCGCCGAGCCCGGTAACCCGTGGCGCGTCCGGCACGTCGGCGCGCTGGACCTGCTCCCCACCGAGACCGCCGCCCGCCTCTCCGCCGCGTCCCTGCGCACCCGGGACCGGACGGGCCTGGAGGTCAACGTCGCCGTCGGCTACGGCGGGCGCCAGGAGATCGCGGACGCCGTGCGCAAGCTGCTCCAGAAGCACGCCGAGTCCGGCGGGACGATCGAGGAGCTGGCCGAGGTCCTGGACGTCGACCACATCGCCGAGCACCTCTACACCTCCGGCCAGCCCGACCCGGACCTGCTCATCCGCACGTCGGGGGAGCAGCGGCTGTCGGGCTTCATGCTGTGGCAGTCCGCGCACTCGGAGTTCTGGTTCTGCGAGGCCTACTGGCCGGAGTTCCGCCGCACCGACTTCCTGCGCGCCCTGCGCGACTACGCCCTGCGCCACCGCCGCTTCGGCGGCTGACCACGGCCGACCACGGCGGACGCCCGGGGCAACGCGAAAGGGGCGCCCCGCGCGGGACGCCCCTGTGCCTGGCCCGGGAGGGTCAGTCGTTCTCGCCGTAGAAGTTCGCGTCGTCGCCGTCCACGACTCCGCCCGCGGCGCAGTTGTCGACGAAGATCGGGGAGTTGATCGGCACCGCGAACGCGGCGATGCCCGCGCCCACGTTGTTGCCGCAAAGGCCCACGACGGCGTTCACGTTGTTGCCGTTGACGACGGAGGCCAGGCCGCCGTTGTTGACCTGCGGACCTCCGTTGCCACCGTCGTCGTCCCAGCCGCCGGGGGTCCCGGTGGCGGCGAACGCGGGCGAACCGAGCATCATGAGGCCGGCCGCGATGCCGGCGATGGCGCCTGCCTTCTTCAGCACGTCAGTTCTCCTTTGGTAATGGTCCGAACGGGCGAAAAGCTATCGAAGATCGCGTGCTGCGGCGCGCTCACTAACACCATTGTGTGATTGGTGTTCGCGGCACCTCACGACCTGTGGAGAAACGCCAGGGGCGCCACCGGGCTGGGTACCGGTCAGCGCCCCTGACGGGAATGCGGGAACGAACTTCTCAGTCGTCGTTCTCGCCGTAGAAGTTCACGTCGTCGCCGTCGACGATGCCGCCCGCGGCGCAGTTGTCGACGAACACCGGCGAGTTGATCGGGATCGCAGCGGCGATGATGCCCGCGCCGACGTTGTTGCCACACGCGCCCACGACGGCGTTGACGTTGTTGCCGTTGATCGCGCTCAACAACGGGCCGTTGTTCCACTGGACACCTTCGCCTGCGGCGAACGCGGGGGAACCGAGCATCAAGAGGCCCGCCGCGACGCCGATGACAGCGCCTGCCTTCTTCAGCACTTGAATCTCCTTCGTGTCGGGATTTCCCCCGTACCTTCCGGAGTCTTCGGGGATCTCCGGACGCTGGGGTCCTCAAGGTGAAAAGTTACTCGAACACCAGTCCGTCCGAGCCTCGGCGACCACTATCGTGTGACGCGACTTCGTGATCTATCGCCTGTTCCGGTTGTCCTCGATGCGGTTGTTCCGGTGCGGACAACCGATCGTGGTAGAACCCGGCGAGGATCAGTGGTGGTCCCAGTGGTGGTTGTCGTGGTGGTGGTGGTGGTCGTGGTCGTCGACCTCGACCTCGGTCTCGCTGTTCGAGCAGGTCGGGCTGGCGATCTGCCCGATCTCCAGCGGCACGTTCACGAGCTGGATGACGTAGATCTCGCAGACGTTGACCTGGTCGAGGATCTCCGAGTCGTTGATGTTCACCAAGCCCACCTGGTCGGTGTGGCTGATGTCGTCGACGGAGCGCGCCTGCCCGACCACCTTGTCGACGTCGTCGGAACCGGGCTCACCCGCGAAAGCGGGGGAAGCCGTGAGCAGCATTCCGGCGGTGATCGCGGCGAGCGCGCCAACCTTCTTCAGCATGCAAGTACTCCCTGGGTGTTTTATCGTTCCGACGACGGTCGGCGTCGTGGACGGTGGTGGTGCGAGGTGGAACGACCGGAAAGGGCGGGGCACGAGGCTCGCCGCCACCGCCCTATCCGACTGCGCGGGCACGATCTGCTGCCCGCACCGGTGTCGTCAGTTGTCGACCTCGATCTCGACTTCCTCGTTCGAGCAGGTGTCGCTGGCGATCGGCAGCAGCTCGACGGGCACGTTCACGAGCTGGATGACGTAGATCTCACAGGCGTTGACCTGCTCGAGGATGTCGGTGTCGTTCAGGTTCGCGAGGCCGACCTGCTCCGTCACGTCCACGTCGTCGTTCGCGAACGCGGGAGAACCGATTGCCATCAATGCCGCGGTGATCGCGGTCGCCGCAGCTGCCTTCTTGAACACGCGGATGTCTCCTTGGGGTTGTGACGTTCGAGAACCGGAAGCACGCGGGAGATGTGCGGTGCGGCTTCCGGGTGGGGACAATACCCACGGGTGTCAGTCCACAGCTACCGACGCCATACCATTGAGCGAATTTCGGATGCTGTTTCGCTCCATCGGTGGAATTCCGCGCAATTCGGGTTTGCCCCGGCGTGCCGCTGTTGCGCCTGGTTGACGTAGGCTGCTGCGCTCATGGACGCCGGAGAGCTGGTGCGGGAGTACCTCCTGCTCGGGCTGCGCCTGGACCGGCTCCACCCCGGCCTGGTCGACTCCTACACCGGCGACCGGGCGCTGCGCCGCGCCGTGGACGACGAACCCCGCCCGCACCCCGCCGCGCTCGCCGACCGCGCCGCGCTGCTGCGCCGCGAACTGCCCGGCACGGACCTCGCGCCGGACCGCAAACGTTTTCTGGACGCCCACCTGACCGCAGTCGAGTGCACCGCGCGCAAGCTCGCCGGCGTGCGGGTCCCGTTCGTCGAGGAGGTGCGCGCCTACTTCCAGGTCGACGTCCGCCCCGGCGACGAGGACGCCTACCGCCGCGCCCACGCCCTGCTGGACGAGGTGCTGCCCGGCGGCGGGCCGCTGCGCGAGCGGCTGGCCGACCACCGCGCCGCCGACGAGATCCCGCCGCGCCGGCTCAAGGGGGCCGTGCACGCCCTGTCCAGCGCCCTGCGCGACCTGGTCCGCGAGCGGTTCGCGCTGCCGCCGGAGGAGCTCGTCGAGTACGAGGTCGTCGGCGACAAGCCGTGGAGCGGGTTCAACTACTACCTGGGCGGCTTCCGGTCGAGGGTCGCGATCAACGCCGACCTCGGCCACCGCATGTCCAACCTGCCGCACCTGGTCGCGCACGAGTCCTACCCGGGCCACCACACCGAGCACTGCCGCAAGGAGATCGGCCTGGTCGGCAAGCGCGGCCACCGGGAGCAGGCCATCTTCCTGATCAACACGCCCCAGTGCCTGATGGCCGAGGGCATGGCCGAACTGGGCCTGCACGCCGTGGTCGGGGCCGGCTGGGGCCGCTGGACCGAGGCCGTCCTGCGCGACCTGGGCCTGCGGCTGGACGGTGACCAGGCCGAACGGGTCGAGGAGGCGGCGTCGGGCCTGCTCGGCGTGCGCCAGGACGCGGCGCTGATGCTGCACGACCGGCGGGCGTCCCAGGACGACGTGGTCGCCTACCTGTGCCGCTGGCTGCTGGTGCCCGAGCGGCGGGCGCGGCACATGGTCCGGTTCCTGGCCGATCCGCTGTGGCGGGCCTACACCACCACCTACGTCGAGGGCGCCCGGCTGGTGCGGGCGTGGCTGGACCTGCGTCCGGCATCCGAGACGACAGCTGAGCGTTACCTGAGACTTCTGGACGAGCCGATGGTGCCCGCGACCCTCCGGCAGGACCTGCGCGACGGGGTCCCGTGGCTGCCCCGGGACGCTTCCTGACGCCCGCTGGGAGGACCGGCGTACCCGCGCTGAGCTGCGTGGACCACTCCGTGTTGCGGCGATGTGACGGCGGGTCGCCGCAATCCGGGCACCCCGGACGCGATCTTTCCGTGGTTTTGCGGCTACGTGACGAATTGGCGAATCACCTGTGTGGCTGCCTGCAAGTTGGGTACTTCCGCAGGTAACTTCCGAATTGGCGGGACGCGTCCACTGCGGACCGCGCAGGGAGGCTCCGATCGTGGCTGTAGCTAGCGCGAGGGGGCCGGCACCCGGCCCTCGTGGGCGGTGCGCCTGAAGTTAGGCGTGTCGTCCGATCGGGGTGGTGCCTGGCCCAGCGAGGAGCGGACGCGGGTGCCGCGTTCGTGAAGGAGTTGCCGTGAACGCACGACGACCCGCGAGCCGTTCCTCAGGCTCATCGCGCAGCACGTCCCGGCGCCGGGGTGCGCCGACCTCCCATACGTACGTGGTGGACACGTCCGTACTGCTGTCCGACCCGCTGTCGATGACCCGCTTCGCGGAGCACCAGGTCGTGCTCCCGCTGGTGGTCATCAGCGAGTTGGAGGGCAAGCGGCACCACCCCGAGCTGGGCTGGTTCGCCCGGGAAGCGCTGCGCCTGCTCGACGACCTGCGCCTGCGACACGGCCGCCTGGACCACCCGGTCCCGATCGGCGACGTCGGCGGCACGGTGCGCGTCGAGCTGAACCACTCCGACCCGGAGGTGTTGCCCGCGGGTTTCCGCACGGACTCCAACGACGCCCGGATCCTGGCCTGCGCGCTGAACCTCGCGGCCGAGGGCGAGCACGTCATCCTCGTCACCAAGGACATGCCGCTGCGGGTCAAGGCCGGCGCGGTGGGCCTGGCGGCCGAGGAGTACCGCGCCCACGACGTGACGTTGTCCGGTTACACCGGGATGTCCGATGTGGACGTGGACCAGTCGGTCGTCGACGCGCTCTACCGGGACGGCACCATCGACCCGGCCGAGCACGACCTCGCGCACGTCGCCGAACTGCCGTGCCACAGCGGGCTGCGGATGCTCGCGGGCACGTCCAGCGCGCTGGGCCGGGTGACCCCGGACAAGCGCATCCGGCTGGTGCGCGGCGACCGCGAGGCCTTCGGCCTGCACGGCCGCTCCGCCGAGCAGCGCGTGGCCCTCGACCTGCTGCTGGACACCGAGGTCGGCATCGTCTCGCTGGGCGGACGGGCCGGCACCGGGAAGTCGGCGCTCGCGCTGTGCGCGGGCCTGGAGGCGGTCATGGAACGCCGCCAGCACCGCAAGGTCGTCGTGTTCCGCCCGCTGTACGCGGTGGGCGGCCAGGAACTGGGCTACCTGCCCGGTTCCGAGAGCGAGAAGATGCAGCCGTGGGCGCAGGCGGTGTTCGACACCCTCGGCGCCCTGGTCAGCCAGGACGTGGTCGAGGAGGTCATGGACCGCGGGATGCTGGAGGTCCTGCCCCTGACCCACATCCGCGGCCGGTCGCTGCACGACTCGTTCGTGATCGTGGACGAGGCGCAGTCGCTGGAGCGCAACGTCCTGCTCACCGTGCTGTCCCGGCTGGGCGCGAACTCGCGGGTGGTGCTCACCCACGACGTGGCCCAGCGCGACAACCTGCGCGTGGGCCGGCACGACGGCGTGGCGGCGGTCATCGAGAAGCTCAAGGGCCACCCGCTGTTCGCGCACGTGACCCTGACCAGATCGGAGCGCTCGCCGATCGCGGCCCTGGTGACCGAGATGCTGGAGGACTACCACTCCTGACGCGTGACGAAAGGGCTCCCCGGCCGGTCCGGGGAGCCCTTTCGCGGGTCACTTGTCGCAGAACGCCGCGGTGAGCAGTTGCGGCAGGACCTGGCCCAACGCCGCGCCCGGGTTCACGTCGGCGTCCCCGGCGGTCACCCCCGCGGTCAGGGTGCGCTTGCCGTCGGCCGAGCTGTACATCAGCGACCCGTAGCCGCCGGGCGGGCTGCCGTTGTGGTGCAGGACGGTGCCGCAGCCCGGACCGAGGTCCTGCACGAAGATCCCGAGGCCGTAGCCCAGCGTCGGGTCCGCCACGCGCATCTCGGCCAGCAGCGGCGCGGGCAGCAGCTTGCCGCTCTGGAGGGCGGCGGAGAACCGACCGAGGTCGGCGGTGGTCGAGATCATGTCACCGGCCCCGAACAGCAGCGACGGGTCCTGCCGGGTGACGTCGACGACCTTCCACGCGGTGCCGTCCTGGTAGCGGAAGTAGCCGCGGGAGTGCGGGCCGGGCAGCCCCGACCACGAGCCGGGCACCACCGTGTCGCGCATCCCGAGCGGGCGGAGGACGCGTCGGCCCACCTCGTCGGCGTACGAGTGGCCGGAGACCGCCTCGATGAGCAGGGCGGCCACGGTGTAGTTGGTGTTGGAGTAGTTGAAGCTCGTGCCCGGCGCGAACCGCGGCGGCTTGGACAACGAGAACCGCACCAGTTCGTCGGGGTGGTAGGTGCGGAACCGGTTGTCCGCCCAGTCCTTGCCGGTCGAGGGCAGGCCGGGCACCACCGTGCCGTTGGGGTAGTGCTCGCCGGTGTGGCTGAACAGGCCGCTGGTGTGCTGCAACAGCATCCGCGTGGTGATCCGCCGGTCCAGGCCGAACCGGGGCAGGTGGTCGGCCACCGGCGCGTCGAGCCCGAGCCGGCCCTCGGCCACCAGTTGCAGCACGACGGTCGCCACGATCGTCTTGGTCGTGCTGCCGATCCGGTACCGACCGTCGACCGGTGGCTTCGCGGTCCCGTCCAGCGAGCGTCGGCCCGCGCTGGCGACCCACTCGCCCTTCTCGTCGCGCAGCCGCACCTGAATGCCGAGGAAACCGGCGTCCGCGAACGCTTCCACCGCTTTGCGCAGCTCCGGGCGGTCCGTGGGGTGGGTCGGGGCCGCATTGGCCGGGATGGCCGCTCCGGCCAGCAGTGCGACGGTCAGCGCGGCAGCGCCCAACCGCCTGGTCTTCCGCGGCTCCAGGGCCGTCGATGTCGTCATGGCGGCAACGATCACGGGCCGTCCTGACACCACGCGGCCACGGCGCTGACACGTCCGTAGAGGGCGCTGACACGTCCGTCGAGGTCGGTGGCAGGTCGGTCCCGGTCAGTCCAGGGCGCGGCGGAGGAAGCCCCGGATGCCCAGCGCGCCGAAGCCCGCGATCGACACGACCAGCACGACCAGGCAGATCCACAGCGGGATGTGCGGGACGTCCGGCGCCAGGACCGCCCGCGTCCCCTCGCTGACGTAGGTGAGCGGGTTCAGCGCGCACACCACCTGGAACCAGCGCAGGCCGTCCAGCTCGGTCCACGGGAACTGCGCGGACCCGGTGAACAGCAGCGGCGTGAGGATGACCGCGAACATCACCGTGATGTGCCGGGGCGAGACGGACGTCCCGATCACCATCCCGACCGCCGCGCCCGCCAGTGACCCGAGCACGATCACCAGCAGCGCCACGGGCAGCCCGGACACCGGCCAGGTGACGTCCAGCATCAGGAACCCGATCGGCACCATCAGCACGGCCGCCAGCAGCCCGCGCAACGCCCCGAACACCATCTTCTCCACCGCCACCAGCGGGATCGGGATGGGCGCGAGCAGACGGTCCTCGATCTCCCGGGTCCACGAGAAGTCCAGCACCAGGGGCAGGGTCGTGTTCTGGAGCGCGCCCAGGAAGCCGTTCATCGCGACGATCCCGGGCAGCAGGACGGCGGCGAAGTCGCCCTGCACGAACCCGATGTCGCCCAGCACCTTCGCGAAGATGAACAGGATGAAGAACGGCTGGATGATCACCTGCGCCAGGAAGCTCGGCAGCTCCCGACCCGTGACGAAAACGTCCCGCCACATCAGGGCGGCGAACGTCCGGGTGGCGCTGGCGGTGGTGGTCACGGTGGTGGTCGCGGTGGTGGTCATCGCAGCTCCCGTCCGGTGAGGTGGATGAACACGTCCTCCAGACTGGGCGTGCCGATGGCCAGGTCGGTGACCGGGCGGTCGAGACGTTCCAGCGTGCGCAGCACCTCGGGCAGTGCGGCGGCCGGGGCGACGTCGGTGAACAGCCGGAACAGCCCCGCGTCCGCCACGTGCTCGACCCGTTGGACACCGGGCAACGCGAGCAGGGCTTGTTGGACGGGTTCGGGGCCGGTGCCGTTCAGGCTGACCGTGACGCTGAGCGTGGTGCTGCCCGGGAGGGTGGCGGTGAGCGCGTCCGGGGTGTCGAGGGTGAGCAACTTGCCGTGGTCCACGATGCCGACTCGGTCGCACAGCTTGTGCGCCTCGTCCATGTCGTGGGTCGTGAGGACGACCGTGACCCCGTCCGCGTGCAGCGCCGCGACGCGGTCGTGCACGAACAGCCGTGCCTGTGGGTCGAGCCCGGTCGAGGGCTCGTCCAGGAAGAGGACGCGGGGCCGGTGCATCAGGGCACGAGCGATCATCAGCCGCTGCGCCTGACCGCCGGACAACGTGTCGACCAGCGCTTTGGCGTGGTCCTGGAGACCCATCCGCTCCAGGACCTCGTCCGCGAGCCGGTGCCGGTCGGCACGCCCCATGCCGTGGTAGGCGGCGTGGAACAGCAGGTTCTGCCGAACGTTCAACGCCCGATCGAGGTTGTTCCGCTGCGGGACGACGGCCAACAACTGCCGCGCCCGCTGCGGATCGCGCACGACGTCCACGCCCTCCACCAGGGCGCTGCCGGAGGTCGGCCGCACCCTGGTGGTCAGGACACCCACGGTGGTGGTCTTGCCCGCGCCGTTGGGGCCGAGCAGCCCGAAGACCTCACCACGCCGGACGGTGAAACTCAGCCCGTCCACGGCGGGACTCCGGTTGGCCTTGTAGACCTTCACCAGCTCCGACACCGCCACGGCAACGTCCACCGCGCCAGCGTAGGCGCATTCCCCCTGACCAGCCCCGCGTCGGCAGCCGGAGGTCAGCGCCCACCAGCCGGCGAGCGCCCCATCAGCCAACCGTTAGCGCCTACCAGCCGGCGGGCAGGGGGCGTCCCTCCGCGAACCCGGCGGCGGACTGGATGCCCAGCGTCGCGCGCTCGTGGAACTCCTCCATCGTGGCCGCGCCCGCGTAGGTGCACGCCGACCGCACGCCCGCCGTGATCGAGTCCAGCAGGTCCTCCACGCCGGGCCGGGCGGGGTCCAGCCGCATCCGGGACGTCGAGATGCCCTCCTCGAACAGCCCCTTCTTCGCCCGCTCGAACGCGTTGTCGGTGCGGGTGCGCGCGCTCACGGCCCGCTTGGACGCCATGCCGAACGACTCCTTGTACAGCCGCCCCTGCTCGTCGCGGTGCAGGTCGCCGGGCGACTCGTAGGTGCCCGCGAACCACGACCCGACCATCGCGGCACTCGCGCCGGCCGCCAGCGCGAGGGCGACGTCCCGGGGGTGCCGCACACCGCCGTCCGCCCACACGTGCTTGCCCAACGCCCGAGCCTGCGCCGCGCACTCGGCGACGGCGGAGAACTGCGGCCGGCCGACACCGGTCATCATGCGCGTGGTGCACATCGCGCCCGGCCCGACACCGACCTTGACCACGTCCGCGCCGGCTTCCACCAGATCGCGCACGCCTTCGGCGGTGACGACGTTCCCCGCGACGACCGGAACGGTCGGCGACGCGTCCCGCACGGCCTTCAGCGCGGAGATCATCTTCTCCTGGTGCCCGTGCGCGGTGTCGACGACCAGCGTGTCCACACCGGCCTTCAACAACGCCTCGGCCTTGGCCCGCACGTCCCCGTTGACACCGATAGCCGCCGCGACCCGCAGCCGCCCCTCGGCGTCCACGGCCGGCGTGTAGACCTCGGCACGCAACGCCCCGAGCCCGGTCATGATCCCGCGCAGACGACCGTCACCGTCCACACCGAGCGCGACCCGGTGCGGGTCGTCCCCAATCCGGTCGAACACGTCACGCGGCGCGGTGTCCAGCGCGAGCGCCACCACCCGCCGGTCGGCAACGTCGTACAGCCGGGTGAAGCGATCGACACCGCTGCACGCGGCCTCGTCCACGACCCCGAGCGGACGCCCGTCCTCGTCCACCACGACGACCGCGTTGTGGGCACGCTTGTGGATGAGGTTGAGGGCGTCGGCGACGGAGTCACCAGGCGCCAGCGTCAACGGCGTGTCCCACACGGGATGCCGCTCCTTGACCCAGGACACGATCTCCGCAACCGCATCGGGCGCGACATCCTGCGGCAGGACCACCAACCCACCCCGCCGAGCCACGGTCTCAGCCATCCGCCGCCCGGCAACAGCGGTCATGTTGGCGACCACGACCGGGATGGTGGCCCCGGTTCCGTCGGAGGTCGAGAGGTCCACGCCGAACCGCGACTCGACGGCCGAGCGGCTGGGGACGAGGAAGACGTCGTCGTACGTCAGGTCGTAGCTGGGCGCATGCCCTTCGATGAATCGCACGAGACTTTGACACTACCCGCCCGAAGCGAGTTACGCCCTTGGTCATGAGCCCCAATCACATGCCCGCCACCGGCACTCCGCTTGTGCGATCCTCCAAACCCAGCGGGTTGGGCAGCCCAGCCGACGCGCCAATCCCAACCCCACCATGCCTCCGCTCGGACGTGGCGAACCTGCCCCGCCCACAGCGATCGGACCCAAACGATCGCACCGAAAACGATCGTTTGCCAAACGATCGTAGCCGAGGTGATCGATCGCGGCCTGAGTACGGAACAGGCGCCCGGCATCGGAACTCGCATATTGGGAACGATCGTCTTAAGAACGATAGTTCGCGAAGCGATCGGTTCCAACGCGCCGCGCGAGCAGGCGTTCTGGGGGCGAACGATCACGGCCAGAACGATCACGACTAAAACGATCGTTGGTGAGATGAACGGGGTGGCGCGAATAGGGGCGGCCAGCCGGCGACAGAAGCAAGGTGGCAGGCGGGCGCGGGCGAGGCGGCGGCTTTGGGGCGGCGGCTTTGGGGTGCGGCTTTGGAGGAGCGGCTTGGGGGGAGCGGGGCGGGTGGGCAGTTCGGAGGCTTGGCGGTTGGGCGGGGCGCGGAGCTGGCTGGGGCGGCGGTTGGCGGCGTGCGGTGTTGAGCCGCGCGGCACTGGCCGCGGCAGTGGGTGGGGCTGTGGCGGTGGGTGCGGCGGTGGTGGCGGCGGGTGGGGCAGTGGGTGGGGCGGGGACAGGGGGCAGCGGTAGCGGCAGTGGGTGCGGCGGGGACGGAGGGCAGCGGCGGTGCGGTGGGGATGGAGGGCAGCGGCAGCGGCAGCGGTGCGGTGGTGGTGCGGTGGTGGTGCGGTGGTGGGTGTGGCAGGGGGCGGTGGCTGGGTTAGGTGGGTAGGGCTGGTGGGGTTGGGGGTTTGGGGAGTAGGGAGCGGACGGTGTCGATTGTGTCGGCTTCCGAGGGGGCCTTGTCCGGGCGGTATCGGAGCACCCTTGCGAAGCGCAGGGCCACGCCGCCTGGGTAGCGCGGGCTGATCTGAGCGCCGTCTAGTTCGATCTCGATCACCAAGTCTGGGCGCACGGTGACCACCCAGTCGTTCTTGTCCGTCGCCAGCGCCATCAGCTCGCGCGTCTGCCACGCCAGCAGCTCGTCGGTCAGTCCCTTGAACGTCTTCCCGACCATGATCGGCGGCCCGCCGTCGGGATCGCGTGCGCCCAGGTGCAGATTCGACAGCAAGCCCCGGCGTCGGCCGCTGCCCCACTCCACGCCGATCACCACCAAGTCGAGCGTGTGCACCGGCTTGACCTTCTGCCACGACCGGCCTCGCCGCCCGGCCGCGTACACCGACTCCAGCGACTTCACCATCACGCCCTCGTGCCCGGCGGACAGCGCGTTCTCCAGCACCGACTCCGCCTGCTCCGACGACGGCGACACGACCCCCGGGATCACGTGCGCCCCCGCCACCCGCCGCAACGCCTCCAACCTCGCCGACAGGGGCGCGTCCAGCAGGTCCTCCCCGTCCAGGTGCAGGCAGTCGAAGAAGAACGGGCTCAGCAACAGCTCCCGCTCGTCCTGCGCCCCGAACCGGCTCATCGTCTCCTGGAACGGGCGCGGTTTGCCGTCGTCGTTCAGGGCCAGGGTTTCGCCGTCCAGGACGACCGACGTGCACGGCAGGTCTTGGACCAGTGCCACCAGCTCGGGCACCGTTCGGGTGATCTCGCGCAACGTCCGGGTGAAGATCCGCACCGAGTCACCCGACCTGTGGACCTGGATCCGCGCCCCGTCCAGCTTGTGCTCGACCACGCACGCCCCCAGCTCGGCCAACGCCGCCGGCAGCGACTCCGCGGGCGAGGCCAGCATCGGCCGCACCGGTCGGCCCAGCTCCAACCGGAACGCCCCCAGCTCACCCCGCAGGGCCGCGACGGCGGTGTCCGGCAGGCTGCCCGACAGCATGAACGCCCGCCGCACGTCCTCGCCCGGCGCGTCGGCCGCCCGCGCGATCGCGTCGAGCATCACGCCCTCCAGCGCGCCCTGCCGCAGCTCACCGGTCAGCAGTCGGCGCAGGAAGTCCTGTTCGGCGGTCGTTGCGCGGGCGAACAGCGAGGTCAGCGCCTCCACCCGCCGCTGTGCCGAACCCTTGCCGGAGATCGCCGCGTACGCACCCAGCGCCTCGTCGACCTCGTCCACGGTCAACGTCGGCTCCGGAGCGGGCGGCGGGGCCACGTCGAACACCGTGCGGTAGCCGGCTCCGATGCGTCCTTGGCTCGGCACGCCGATGAGGAACGACACGACCGCGGGCGTGGTCATCCGTCCCACCAGGTCTGCCAGTGCCGCGACCTTGGCCAGGCGCGACCGCGTGGCCGCCACGGCGGCGGACGTCTCGACTACCTCACTGAACAGCACGGTGTTCATGGTGCACCGGGGGTACGACAAAAGCGTGTTGGACGATCACGCAAAAAAAACGGCCTGGAACTTCGCGAGCGTCTAACACAACTCATCTATCTCCTGCACTGCCCGCCGCAGCCGGTCCGGTGTGGTGGCCGCGTAGCCCAGGACCAGGCCGGGGAACGTCGGCACGCGCGCGTAGTCCGACAGCGGTGGCGCGTTGATGCCCGCGCGGGCCAGGCGGGTGGACAGGTCGCGGTCGTCGGTGCCGTCGGGCAGGCGGAGGACGACGTGCAGGCCGGCCGCGACGCCGATCGGGGTCCAGTCGGGTCGGACGCGGGCCAGTTCGTCCAGCAGGGCGTCCCGGCGGGCCCGGTAGAGCTGGCGGGTGCGGCGCAGGTGGCGGTCGTAGCCGCCGCTGCGCAGGAGTTGGGTGAACGCGGCCTGGTGGAGGGTGCCGCTGCCGAGGTCGTCCAGGCGCTTGCGCTCGACGACCGCCTCGCGCAGCGCCGGCGGCAGGACCAGCCAGCCCAGGCGCAGCGCGGGCGCGAGGACCTTGCTGGTGCTGCCCTGGTAGGCGACGCGGCTCGGGTCCAGCGCCTGCATCGCGCCGGTGGCGGGGCGGTCGTAGCGGTGTTCGGCGTCGTAGTCGTCCTCGATGATTACGGCGTCGCGTTCGCGGGCCCAGTCGAGCAGGGCGCGGCGGCGGTCGGGGTGCAGGACGACGCCGAGCGGGAACTGGTGCGCGGCGGTCACCAGGACCGCCCGGGTGTCTGTTGTGGACAGTTCGGTGACGCGGATCCCCTTGTCGTCCACGGGGATCGGGTGGAGGGCGAGGTCGTGGGAGCGGAGCATGTCGGCCGCGCCGTAGTGGCTGGGCTCCTCGATGGCGACGCTGGTGTGCCCGGCGGCGCGCAGGACCCGGCCGAGCAGCGAGATGCCCTGGGCGGCGCCGTTGACGACCACGACGTCCGACGGGTGCGCGGCGACGGCGCGGACGCGGCCGAGGTAGTCGGCGAGTTCCTGGCGCAGCGGGGCGAACCCGGCCGGGTCGGGGTAGCCGAGGTCGTCGGCGGTCAGGGCGGTGAGCGCGGTCCGGGTCGCCTGGAGCCACTCGTCGCGGGGGAACGCGCTCAGCGCCGGGACGCCGGGGCGCAGGTCGTAGCGCCACGGACGGGGCTGGTCGGTGGCGGTCGGGAACGTGTTCGGCCAGTCGCAGGCGGCGGTGACGGTGGTGCCGGAGCCGCGCTTGGCCTCCAGGTAGCCCTCGCCGACGAGCTGGGTGTACGCGGAGGTCACGGTGCCGCGGGCGACGCCGAGCTGGTCGGCCAGGTCGCGGCTGGACGGCAGGCGCGTCCCGGGTTTGAGCCGGCCGTCGCGGACGGCGCGCCGCAGCTCGGACTCCACGGCACGGCGGCCGGCGAGCCCGCCGGGGAGCAGCAGCTCGCGGAAAGTGGTCCAGTTGGCAGCCATCGAAGTGGAGCTTAAACGTGGACCACTCGTCCGTGAAGGTTCCTCGCATGAACCGAGTGAGGGCTGGGATCGCGGCCGGGGTGTCGGGTGCGGTGATCGTGGGGGCGTCGGTGCCCGTGACCGGGATGCTCCAGGGGTACCCGCTGCTGTCCGGGCAGGCGCTGCGGTACGCGGTGGGCGGGCTCGTGCTGCTGGGGTGGATCGTGGCGCGTGGCGGGCGGCTGCCGGTGCCGCGGCGGGGGGACTGGCTCGCGCTGATCGCGCTGGTAGGGCTGGGGATGCTCGGGTTCAACGCGTGCGTGCTCTACGCGCAGCGGTACGCCGAGCCCGGTTTCGTGGCGGCGGTCCTGGGTGCGAGTCCGCTGGTGCTGGCGCTGGTCGCGCCGCTGGTGGCGGGTCGGCGGCCGGCGGTGGGGGCGGTCGTGGGCGCGGTGTTCGTGGTGACCGGGGTGGTGGTGCTGTCCGGGGGCGGGTCGTGGCACGGGCCGGGGCTGGTGCTGGCCGTGTTGACGATGTTGGGGGAGGCGGCGTTCACGCTGTTCGCGGTGGGGGTGGTGCGGCGGATGGGCGGGGTTGCGGTGGCCACTTGGTGCTGTTTCCTCGCGGCGGGCGCGGGGGCGGTGCTGGGGACGTTCGTCGGCGGGTGGCAGGTGCCGTCCGTGCGCGAGGGGGTGGCGCTGGCGGTGCTGGCGGTCTTGGTGACGGCGGTGGCGTTCGGGCTGTGGTACTTCGCCGTGGCGCGGCTGGGCGCGGACCGGGCCGGGGTGCTGGTCGGGTTGATGCCGGTGGCGGGGCTGGTGGCGTCGGTGGCGTTGGGCGCGCAGGAGTTGACCGCGGTGGGGCTGGCGGGGGCGCTGGTGGTGGCGGCGGGGTGCGTGCTCGGGCTGCGGCGGGCCGGGGCGGGGGCGGCCGGGGCACCGGAGCCGGCGGGCGCGCTGGAGCCTGCGGTTGGGCTGGCGGGCGCGGGTGGGCTGGAGGGCGCGGGTGGGCTGGAGGGCGCGGGTGGGCTGGAGTCGGCTGAGCAGCCCCCGACTTCAAGCCTGCCAGAGGGCACCGACATTCCGGCCGTGCGGAGCTGAGGAAGGGCTGAGGGCGGGTGGCGGCCCGCCCTCAGCCCTGGTCGGAGGCTGTGGTCAGCGGCGTGGGCGGGGCGGGCGTCAGCCGCCGTGGGCCATGCGGAGGACGTCCAGGGCCTCGTCGAGCTGGGCTTCCGTGAGCTTGCCGGGCACGTGGCCGCGTTCCAGCACCACCTCGCGGATCGTCTTGCGCTCCTTGAGGGACTGCTTGGCGATCGACGCCGCCTCCTCGTAGCCCAGGTAGCGGTTGAGCGGGGTCACGATGGACGGGGAGGACTCGGCGTACTCGCGCATCCGGTCCGCCTGCGGTTCCGTGCCCGCCAAGACCTTGTCCGCCAGCAGGCGGGCCACCGCAGCCAGCAGGCGGGCCGACTCCAGGACGTTGCGGGCGATGACCGGGAGCATGACGTTGAGCTGGAAGTTGCCCTGCGCGCCCGCGAAGGCCACCGCCGCGTCGTTGCCGATGACCTGGGCGACGACCATCATCGTCGCCTCCGGGATGACCGGGTTGACCTTGCCGGGCATGATCGACGAGCCCGGCTGGAGGTCCGGCAGGGCCAGCTCGCCCAGGCCGGTTCGGGGTCCCGAACCCAGCCAGCGCAGGTCGTTGGCGATCTTGAACAGGCTCACGGCGGTCGCGCGCAGTTGGCCCGACGCCTCCACGACGCCGTCCTGGGTGGCCTGCGCCTCGAAGTGGTCGCGGGCCTCGGTCAGGGGCAGGCCCGTGACCTCCGCCAGTTCCGCCGAGACCGCCGCGCCGAAGCCCTCGGGTGCGTTCAGACCGCTGCCGACGGCCGTGCCGCCGATGGGCAGTTCCGCCAGTCGGGGCAGGCTCGCGGTGAGCCGTTCGACCCCGTAGCGGACCTGCGCGGCCCACGCGCCTGCCTCCTGGCCCAGGGTCACCGGGACGGCGTCCATGAGGTGCGTGCGGCCGGATTTCACCAGGCCGGACCACTCGGCGGCCTTGGTCTCCAGGGTCTGCGCGAGGTGCTCCAGCGCCGGGACGACGTCCTTCGCGACGGCCTCCGTGGCGGCCACCCGGAGGGTCGTCGGGAAGGTGTCGTTGGACGACTGCGAGGCGTTGACGTGGTCGTTCGGGTGCACGTCCCGGCCCAGCGCGCGGGTCGCCAGGGTCGCGATGACCTCGTTGGCGTTCATGTTCGACGACGTGCCGGAGCCGGTCTGGAAGACGTCCACCGGGAAGTGGGCGTCGTGCGCGCCCCCGGCCACCTCGTCGGCGGCGGACGCGATCGCCTGCGCCACGTCGGCGGGCAGGACGCCCAGCCGCTCGTTCACCCGCGCGGCGGCGGCCTTGAGCAGGCCCAGCGCCCGGATCTGGGCCCGTTCCAGCCCCCGGCCCGAGATCGGGAAGTTCTCCACCGCGCGCTGCGTCTGCGCCCGCCACAGCGCGTCCGCCGGCACCCGGACCTCGCCCATCGTGTCGTGCTCGACGCGGTACTCCTGTTCAGCCATACCACCGAGTTTGGACCGGCTTGCCTTACTGGGCAGAGTGGCCTGCACCACCTATGGTCGGGGTATGGAGCTAGAGGTCGACCTGCTCGTCGTCGGAGCCGGCCCCACCGGACTGTTCGCGGCCTACTACGCGGGTTTCCGAGACCTGTCCGTCGCGCTGGTCGACTCCCTGCCGGAGGCGGGCGGCCAGATCACCGCGATGTACCCGGAGAAGATGATCTTCGACGTGGCCGGGTTCCCCGCCGTGCGCGGGCGCGAGCTGGTCACCGCGCTGGTCGCGCAGGCCGACCAGTGGCACCCGACCTACCTGCTCGGCCGCCAGGCCCGCACGCTGTCCACTGTGGACGACGGGCTGGAGGTCGGGCTGGCCGACGGCGGTGTCGTGCGCGCGAAGGCCGTGCTGATCACGGCCGGGATCGGCGAGTTCAAACCGCGCCCGCTGCCCGCCGGCGACGGCTGGCTGGACCGGGGCGTGGTGCACTTCGTGCCGACCCTGAACGTCCACACCGGACAGGACGTCGTCGTGGTCGGCGGCGGCGACTCGGCGTTCGACTGGGCGCTGGCGCTGCACCCGATCGCGAAGAGCGTCACCCTGGTGCACCGCCGGTCCACCTTCCGCGCCCACCCGCCGACCGTGCGGCAGGTCCGCGACCTCGGCGTGGAGATCATCACCGACGCAGAGGTGCTGGAACTGCGCGGCGACGACCACGTGGCCGAGGTGGAGCTGGGGCTCAAGGGCGGCGACCGCAAGGTGCTGCCCGCGCAGACCGTCGTGGCCGCGCTCGGGTTCACCGCCGACCTGGGCCCGATCGAGTCGTGGGGCGTCGAGCTGGACCACCGGGCGATCGTCGTGGACACCACCATGCGCACCGCGCGGGACCGGGTCTACGCGGCGGGCGACGTCGCCCAGTACCCCGGGAAGGTCAAGCTCATCGCCACCGGCTTCGGGGAGGCCGCGACGGCGGTCAACAACATCGCCGTCGCGCTCAACCCCGACGCCCACCTGTTCCCGGGGCACTCCAGCAACGCGAGCTGATCAGGGCACGACCTGGACCTGCTCGCCCACGAACAGGTTGTCGAAGAACGTCACCGCGGCGTCGTGCCCGAGGTGCACGCAGCCGTGGGACTGCTCCGTCAGGCTGCCCTCGTGGAACGCGATACCCGACTGGGTGAAGTAGACCGAGTAGGGCATCGGCGCGTTGTACGGGACGCTCCAGTCGTCCTTCACCTTGCGGAGGACGGAGAACGTGCCGACGGGCGTCTCGTAGCCGGGGCGGCCGTGGGTGACCGGGACGGGGCCGTAGCTCATCGAGCCCCGGTAGACCAGCCACGCCTCGTTGGTCGAAAGCCGCAGGCACGCCCCGTCCTGGATGTCGCAGGGCGTGCCGGTCGACGCGTTGGCGGGTGCCGCGAGTCCTGTCGTGAAGGTCAGGGCCAGCGCGGCAGCGACGGTGCCGAGCTTCCTCATCGCGTATCACTCCCTCACCCACTCGGCTACCCCGGGTGAGGGCCGGTTCAACCCGTCAGGCGACGACCTGGACCTGTTCACCCGTCTGGAGGGAGTTGAAGTACGTGATGGCGGCGTCCATCGACAGGTGGATGCAGCCGTGCGACGGCTCGTACAGGCTGCCCTCGTGGAAGGCGATGCCGTAGTTGGTGAAGTAGGTCGAGTACGGCATCGGAGCGTTGTTGAACTCGCGGCTGACCTCGTCCTTCACCTTGTACAGCACGGGGAAGTAGCCGGTGGGCGTCTCGTAGCCGGGCCGACCGGACGTGATCGGCACCGGGCCGTACTCCACCTTGCCGCCGCTGATCAGCCACGACTCGTTCGTGGACAGCCGGATGCACGCGCCTTCGGTGACGTCGCACGGCGTGCCCTCGACGGTGACCGGCGGGGGCGGCGGCGCCGGCTGCGGGGTCGGCGTCTCCTCGACCGACGGCTGCGGCACGGCGGACGAGGTCGACGGGACCGGCGTGGCCGACTCCGACGACGGGGCCGGCGACGAGGTCGCGACGGCCGAAGACGACGGCTGGTCCGATGTGGACGACGGCCCCGACGCGGCCTGCTGACCGGTCCCGCACGCCGCCGTCGCGGTTGCCAGGAAAGCGATTGCCACCAATGCGGCCTTGCGCATCGCGCACCCCCAGGTGTGTTGCGGTATCTGCCCTGGAGACGCCATCAGACGGCCGTTGGTTGCCACGCGGTGGTAACGAAACGGCAAGGGCCGCCCCGCACGCGGCGGGACGGCCCTTGCCGTTGGTGCTTCGACGGACTACACCGAGCCCGCGTACTGGCTGATCCAGGAGCGGAACGCCGGGACGTCCATGTAGATCGACGGACCGGTCGCGCAGGTGGAGCTGTTGTTGCCCGCGCGGCTGGTGGCGCCGATGAGCTGCCACGCGCCGTTCACCGACTTGATCTGCGGGCCGCCCGAGTCGCCGTAGCAGGCGCCCGAGTTGCCGTTGGGGTTGTTCGTGCAGATCTCGTAGGTGCCGTAGATGCCGTAGCAGCTGCTGTCGGACACGATCGACGTGTTGAGCTCCTGGAGCGTGATCGGCGCGCCACCGCAGCCACGCGGTGCGCAGGTCTGGCCCCAGCCGATGATCCGGGTGGCGGTGCCGACCGCACCCGAGGAGGCCGCCACCGCGATCGGCGCCTGGCTCACACTGGTCGACAGGCGCACCAACGCGATGTCGTAGCTCGGGTGGTTGACGATCTGCGCACCCGACGCGACCGAACCGCCACTGGTGCGGTTCGTCGAGCCGATGCGTGCCCGGATGGACGAGGCGGAACGGCCCTGGACGCAGTGCTTGGCCGTCACGACCCAGTTCGCCTTGATCAACGAGCCGCCGCAGAAGTGGCTGCCCGTGGTGCTTTGCAGGGACACCATGAACGAGTAGACCTGCGTGGCATTCCCACCGCCCACGATGTACGGGGTCACTTCGCCCTCGTCGGCCGGGGCCGCCGCCGCCCCACCCGCCGCCGCGAACGCCGCCCCGATCGCAACCGCGAACGCGGTGAACAGGGTACGAACCTTCATCATTTCCTCTCCGTGCCCGGCGCAGGGATGCCGGGGGCACGGATCGGACGCTAGGGAGGGTGTCCGGCTGATCACTACATCCGTTCGGCCGGTAACACCCCGTTGACCGTTGACAACTGGGCGTCAGTGTCCGCTACCCGGACAGACACCCCCACCCCAGCCGCCGCTCCCACGGGTGCCTTGGCGCGCGCAGCGCGCTTCACGAAGCTGCCGCGCGGCACACCTCTGCCTGGGCTTCTTGCTTGTGTCATCCCCGTATGGCCTGCCCGAAGGGC
>NZ_JBBEGC010000078.1:0-33877 GCF_037401995.1 Saccharothrix sp. CCNWYY140 | reverse complement strand
CTTGAACCAGATCGGCCACCACCGGCGTGACCAGCACCAGAGCGCCCCCGGCAGGATTCGAACCTGCGACCTCGGGAGTACGAGATGACCGCCCAGACCCTGGTAACACTCGCGCAGCAGCAACCGGTCGCGCCCGGCACAGGCGGCCTGCGCCAGTGGATCCTCGACAACCTGGTACCGCTCCTCTTGCTGACCGTGGCCCTGCTGTTGCTGTGGCTCGGCGGCGGCAAGGGCGACAACGCCGGGGTCATGCGCCGTCTCGGCGGTGTCATCATCGCGTTGGCGATCATCGGACTGGCGGTGACCACGAACGCCGGGGCGAACATCGGCCAGTGGATCGCCGGCCTGTTCACCGGCGGGTGACCCTTGCGGGTACGGACTGACGACGAGGTCTACCGGGTCGACGCCGTCTGGCTCGGGCCGCCCAAAGCCACCTTCCCGTGGCGTGCGCGCTACGTCGCCTGGGGCGTCGGAATCGTGGTGTTCCTGCTGGTCACCGCCGTGCAGCGGCAGATCGGCTTCGGTTTCGACTTCATCAACACCGGCTGGGGCTTCGTGATCACGATCGCGTTGACCCGGTTCATCACCGCCCGGATCAGCCACGAACGCCCGCTGTCGTCGGTGATGACGATGTGGGTGCGTGAGCTGACCGCGCCCCGGGAGAAGACCTCCGGCCAGGGCGGCGCGGCCAGCGCGGCCCGCATCCGCGTCAACCCGCAGCGGCCCCGGAGGCGTCCCAGGAAGACCAAGGGGGCGAAGCGCAGCACGGCGACCGCCACCCCGACCCCGCACCGCAGGCAGTCAGACCGCCGTAAGAAGGAGGTTCGCGGTGTTCGGACGCCGGCGTGACCGCAACCGACGCGTCGCCCCGCACGTCGCCCAGCACGCGGCGGCGGGTCGGGACGACCGCAAGGTCTACAGCAAGCGCGGTCGCCGCCTGCCCGGTGAGCAGGCCGTGCCGAGCTACACCCCGTCGATCGCCGCGCGCAGCATCGACGGCCACCTGCTGCGCACCGGGCAGGAGGTCTACGCCTGGTACAAGCTCGCGCCGCAGCGCTGGTCGTTCCGCTCCGACTCGCAGCGCCAGGACCTGATCGCCGCCATCGCGGGCCAGTACGCCGAACTCCAGGGCCGCTGGATGCACCTGCGGGTGACGACCCGGCCGTACCCGATCCGCATGTGGGCCGAGGCGCACGTGCACAACGCGGTGCGCCGGCTGCCGGACACCCCGGGCACGCTATCCTTCGACGACTACATGGTCGGCGAGCAGCAGCAGCTCATGGGCCGCTCGATGGCGGAGAAAGAGGTCTACCTGGGCGTCCAGGTGCAGACCCGCAACATGATGGACCGCGCGGTCGAACGCGCCGCGCCCGTGCTGCGCAAGGTCTTCCCCGACGCGGTGGACGCCGAGCTGGTCGCGATCGAGTCCGAGATCGACCACCTGGACCAGGTCATCGGGTCCGCCGGGCTCGAAGGTCGGCCGGTGACGGCCGAGGAGATGTCCTGGCTGATGCACCGGTCGTGCTCGCTGGGCCTGCCCGCGCCGCGCAACCTGCCCGCCGTGCCGGGCGCGCCGTGGGAGCCGGAGGACCTGGCCTCGTTCACCGACGCCGCGGACTTCCACCAGGACCCGTACGCGCCGACCGTCACCGTGCGGGGGCGGACCGGCTCGAACGCGGGCATCAAGCGGCACGTCGCCGTGCTCACCGTCGGGCTCATGCACGGCTTGCAGATCCCCGAGGTCGACGACCCGTGGGTGCAGCGGTCCGACCGGCTGCCCGCGGCGGTCGAGTGGTCGGCGCGGATCTACGTGCGGCGGCCGGAGGAGGTGTCCGGCGAACTCCAGCGGCAGATGTCCAAGGTCCGCTCGCAGGTCCGGCACTACACCGACGAGCACGAGCTGGAGCCGCCGCAGTCGTTGGCGCGGCAGGCGTCGCGGGTGCTGGAGATCGACGACGAGATGACGTCGGGCTTCACCGCCCTGGGCACGCGGGTGCGCTCCTGGTGGCGGCTGGCCGTGTCCGGGCCGACCGAGCGGGAAGCCCTCCGGCTCGCCCAGGCCCTGCTGGACCTCTACAAGCCGAAGGTCGCCATCGAGCACCCCGAGGCGCAGTACGCGATCGCGCGGGAGTTCATCCCGGGTGAGCCGCTGTCGTCCTCGGCGTACCTGCGGCGCGGGTCGGTGTTGTGGGCGGCCTCGTCCGTGCCCACCGCGACCGCGGAGGTCGGTGACCGGCGCGGCATCCTGCTCGGCGAGACCGTGACCGCGACCCGGCGCCCGGTGGCGTGGGACCCGTGGATGGCGCAGGAGTTGCGCGACTCGTCCGGTCTGACCGCGATGGTCGCGGGGCTGGGCGCGGGCAAGTCGTTCCTGGGCGGCGGCATCGTCTACAAGACGCTGCGGGCCGGTGCGCACTGGACGCTGCTGGACCCGTCGGGTCCGCTGGCCGCCTTGTGCGAGCTGCCCGAGCTGCGGCCCTACGCGCGGCCGATCAACCTGCTCAACGCCCAGCCCGGCATCCTCAACCCCTACCGGGTGGTGGCGGAGCCGCACCTGGAGCACTTCATGGACGAGGAGGACCCGGAACGGGCGTGGCGGCGCGAACGCGCGCTGGCCGCGGCCACCCGGCGTCGCCTCGTGCTGGACGTGCTGAGCGGCTTGCTGCCGTTCGAGGTGGCGCGGCTGCCGCAGACCCGGATCGTGCTGCTGCGCGCGGTCCGCACGGTCGGAGGCCGGCCCGACGCGCACCCCGGCATGGTGTTCGAGGCGCTGCGACGGGACGCGTCCGAGCACCACGAGCACGCCGTGGTCGTGGCGGACTTCCTGGACGAGATGCGGGAGCGCATGTCGCTGCTCATCCCGGAGCAGGACGCCGACCCGTACAACGAGCAGCGCGACGACCGGTTGACCGTGCTGACGATGGCAGGCCTGAACCTGCCGAAGGACGGCGTGGGTCGCGAGCACTGGACCGACGCCGAGGCGCTCGGCGTCGAGATGCTCAACCTGGCCGCGTGGCTGACGCAGCGGTCGATCTACGAACGCCCGAAGGACCTCCGCAAGGGCGTGTGGATCGACGAGGCGTTCTTCCTGTCCGAGGTCCCGACGGGCCGCGTGCTGATGAACCGCTTCGCCCGCGACTCCCGCAAGTGGAACGTGCGCGTGCTGCTGTCGTCGCAGATCCCGGCGGACTTCCTGAAGATCCAGGGTTTCGTGACCCTGCTCGACTCGGTCTTCGTGGGCCGCTTGGACGACGACCAGGCTCAGGCGGACGCGTTGCGCCTGCTCAAGGTCCCGGTCGGGGCCGGCTACGAGCAGGTCGTGGCGTCCCTGGGCCGCCGCCCCGGCGGCGCCCGCACGGCCACCGAACGCGACCGTGCGCCCCGGCAGTTCATCTTCGGCGACGGCGCGGGCGGCGTGGAACGCATCCGCATCGACTTCTCCGGCCCGCACCTGGAACACCTGCGCAACGCCCTGGACACCACCCCGGACGCCCTGCGCGAGGGCAACGAGCCCGCGGAGATCGAACTGTCGTCCCCACCGCAGGACCCCTTCGCCTACGCGGAGGACCTGCCCGACGACTACGACGACGAACTGGCCGCCGACCTCGAAGTGGGCTTGGTCGACGACCTGGTCGACTCGACGCACGGTGAGGGAGGAACCCGCCGTCAGGGTCGGGAAGGTGCCGCATGAGCACCCTCCTCCTGGTGGCGACCATCGCCGCCGCGCTCTACGCGCGGCGGCGCTTCAGACGCGCCCCGGTGACCGCGCCGTCCCACCCCCGCCGCCGGCGCTGGGTGTCGATGGCCGCGGTCACGGCGATCTTGAGCCTCCAGGTCGTCTTCGGGGCCCCCGCCGCGCACGCCGCGCCCTGCGGTGAGGCCCCGTCGCCGGAACGCCCGGGTTCGGGCATGGTCGGCGCGATCGACCCGCCGATCGGCAACGGCGTGAAGGACTCCCCGTACCTGGTGTACGGGTACGCGGGCATGGTCTGGCACACCTACCAGGAGAAGTGCGTCCTGCCCAACGCCACGCCCGTGCTGGACACGTGGATGGGCAACCAGCTGTTCAACGCCGGCAAGAACATCGTCGGCGCGACCAACGCGCTGCACTACACCGTCGTCGGCCAGGGTCTGCTCCAGCCGTTGGACGACGCCGTGAAGGCGGGCGTGCAGAAGGTCTACGACAACGTCTACCTGCGCTGGTTCGGCCTGGTGGCGCTGATCCTGGCGATCCTGATGTTCCGCCAGATCTGGAACGGCGACCTGGCCAGCATCAGCAAACGCGGCCTGTGGGCGCTGGCCGCGATGTGGCTCGCGACCTCGACCCTGGCCCTGCCGCAGTTCTACGACCTGCTCGACAGCACGCTGGTCACCAAGACCTCCGAGATCCAGGCCGGTTTCGTCGACGTCGAGGAGAACAAGGACAACCTCGACGTGCTGCCGTCGAGGCTGCACGACTCGGTGGTCTACCAGAGCTGGCTGCGCGGCGAGTTCGGCTCGCCCGAGGCGCCGCAGGCGACGGAGTACGGCCCCAAGCTGCTGGCCGTCCAGGCCTGGACGGTGCAGGAGATCGGCGAGCACAAGGACGGCGACCAGAACGCCCTCAACGCCAAGCGCACCGAGTACAAGAACATCTACGCGCAGCTCGGCCCGGCCCAGGGCTACTTCAGCGGTGAGGCCGGCGGCCGGACGGGCGCGGGTTTCCTGGCCCTGCTGCAAGCCGTCGCGTTCTCGCTGTTCCAGCTGTTCGCCAAGGCCGCGGTCCTGCTCGCCCAGTTGCTGCTGCGGGTGCTGACGCTGGCCGGGCCGCTGATCGGCCTGGTCGCCCTGGTCCACCACGACCTGCTGCGCAAGGTCGGCCGCGCCGCCGCCGTGACCGTGTTCAACGTGCTGGTCCTGGCCGTGCTGGCGGGCACGCACGCGCTGCTGCTCCAGGCGATCTTCAACGCCACGGGCCTGTCGCTGCTCACCCGGACGCTGCTCGGCCTGATGTTGACCCTGGTCTGCTTCATGGTCGGCAAACCCATGCGGCGCATGTGGCAGATGGTCGAGATGTCCGCCGGTTCGGCGTCCAACGCGCTGCCCATGCGCGGTGGGTTGTTGTCGATGTTGCGGCGGAAGAAGGAGACCGGGCCGTCGCCGCAGGAGGAGTTCTGGGACACCGTGCGGGACAGCGATCCCGATGCCGACGTGCCGCAGCGGGCGCGTGGGCGGGTTCGGCCCGAGGCGGCCAATCCTGTCGTGGCCACCGCTCAGCGGCTCGACCGTGGTGGGGTGGCGGGCGAGGTGGGGAGTTCGGCCGGGGTGAACGGTGGGGGTGCCTTGGCCGGCAACGGGTTCGGGCCGGCGGCGTTGCCTTCCGGGCGGTCTCGGGTGGTGGACGTGGCGCCGGTGGCCGATCGGAACTGGGATCGGTTGGACGACGCCGTGCTGGTGCCCTCGCGGGTGCAGCCGGGGTTCTCGCGGCTCTCGGACAGCACGGTCGTGCCGGGGCCGCGGCGGGCGGAGACGGAGGTCGTGGCGGGGCGGCAGGTCCACGTGATCTACCGGCCGTCGCGCGGGCTTGAGGTCAGGGACAGCTGATGCCGATCAGGACCAACCGGGGACGCGCGGCGGTCTACCGCCGCCTGTGGGGGTGGCCGCTGAAGTCGCCCACCCACCTGGTCGCGACGATCGTCGGCGTGATCGCGGTCGTGGCGACGGTGAGCATCGTGGTGGACAAGGCGTTGGGGGAGAAGAAGACCGGCGCCGGTGGGGTCGTCGTGACGACCACCGCCCGGCCGCAGTCCAGTGGTGGCAACCAGATCGGTGTGCTGCCCAGCGCCGGCACCACCTCGCCGCTGCCGACGAAAGCGCCCAGCCCCACCAACTCGGCCCCGTCGGCCCCGGTCAGCGCGGACGCCCAACTGGTCGCCGAGAGCTGGATCGACGCCTGGCTGAACCACCCGCCCGGCATCACCAACGCCAAGTGGTTGCAGGGCATGGAGAGGTGGACGTCCAAGGAGCTGCTGCCCACGCTCCAGTCCGTCGACCCGCAGAACGTGCCCAAGGAGCTCAAGAGCGAGGTCAAGGCGAAGAACGCGACCACCGATTCGGTCGATTTCGAAGCCGACCTGGAAACCGGCAAGCTCGTGGTGACCGTGGCGAAGCTGCCCGAGGGCTGGCGCGTGCACAAGTACAGCAGGGTGGGCTGAGATGCTGAAGTTCGCGCTGGTGGCCGTCGCGGTGGTCGCCGTGATCGCCGTGGCCGTGACCAACGGCGTCTCGACCGTCATCAACGGCACCCAACCCGCCGAGGGCGCCACCGCCCAGTACCGCTCCGTCGGCTGCAACGCGTCCATCGGCCCGTGGGAGGGCGGCGGCGCGGACAAGGGCCGCAACGACGCGAGCCGCCTCAACGACGAGCAGCGCGAGACCGTCCGGATGATCATCGACATCGGTCGGGAGCGCAACCTGCCGCCGCTGGCCTGGCAGATCGCCATCCAGGCGGGCATGACCGAGTCGGGCCTGCGCAGCCTGAACTACGGCGACCGCGACTCCCTGGGCATCTTCCAGATGCGCCCGTCGATGGGCTGGGGCTCGCCCGCCCAGGTCACCGATCCGGACTACGCGATCCGGAAGTTCTACGACGTCCTGGAGAAGGTCCCGGACTGGGAGAACCGCCGCCCCGGCGACTCGGCGCAGGCCGTGGAGCGCTCGGCGTTCCCCGACCGCTACCACAACTGGGAGGCGATGGCGGCCTTCCTGATCGGCGAGGCCGGCGTCTCCGACCCGGCCGGCTGCGGCGAGGCCGTGGGCAACTTCCTGCTCGCCTCCGGTGCCGCCGCGACCGCCATCGAGTTCACCAAGCAGCAGCTGGGCGAGCCGTACCTGTGGGGCGGCAACGGCCCCGACCAGTGGGACTGCTCGGGCATCCTGGTCAAGGCCTTCGCGGCGGCGGGCGTGAAGATCCCCCGCGTGGCCAACGACCAGTACATGTCCGGCGGCGCGCACCTGCCGGTCCGCGAGGCCAAGGCGGGCGACCTCATCTTCTGGGCGACCAACCCCGCCAACCCGGTCACCGTGCACCACGTGGCCATGTACCTGGGCAACGACGAGTACATCCACGCCCCCCAGACCGGGGACGTGGTGAAGATCAGCAAGCTCAACTGGGACTACTACGAGCTGATGCCACTGGCCGTCCGGCCGGGCGTGTGATCGTGTGAGGGAGGCACCACCGATGTTCACCCCCGACCCCATCCAGCGCCACGCCGGTCCGCCCGCGTCGAGCACACCACTGCGCGACTACCTGAACTCGCAACCGCCGGGCGTGGACGCGGGCTACGCGGTCCTGCCCCGGAACCTGGTCGAGGCCATGCCCCTGGCGTGGCAGCAGCAGCTGACGCACCTGCTGGCCGAGTTCCACCGCTCGGTGGCGCACCTGGGCTGGCCGGTCTACCGGGTGGTCCCGTCGCGGCGGGAACGCCTGGTCGACCTGGACGAGGACCAGCTGGCCGAGGTGGGGGCGATCATGGAGATCGACTCGGACGGCGACGTGGTGTACCGCGACCGGACGGGCAAGCGGATCGACGACCCGGAGAACCAGACGGTGCTGGTCTCGGTCCTGGACCCGATCCCGGCCAACCTCGCCAACGCCACCCAGAACACCCCGCCCAGGGGCTTCCCGGCGCCGCAGTTCCCGCAGCCGCCGAGGCAGCAGCCCTACCCGCACTCGGGACCGCTGCCGGTGCAGACACCCCCTCAGCGCTGACACGGCCGGGCTGTTCTGGGCGGGCGCGGGTGGCCGGTCCGGACGGGCGCGGCGCGCGGGCCGGACGGGCGCGGCGCGCGGGCCGGTCGGGACGCGTCGGGCGCGGGTCGGCGCGGTGGTAGGTCGGCGCGGTGGTAGGTCAGGGTGCGGCGAGTGGTCGATGCGGCCCAAGGCCGGCCGGTGGTCTCGCCATCGGCTCGGCCTCCGGCCCCCGGCACCATTGTCCCACCGGGTACCGACAAAAACGGGCGGGTGCGCCACTCCTCCGCAGGACATGACATGCGCGCGCACGCATGTCAGCCTTGACGCATGGGTGATCCGAATGCCTGGTACTACTGCCTGACCCATCAGAAGGCCGAGAAGGGCGTCGGCTGCCGGGGCGGCGACCGCATGGGGCCCTACCCCGACGAGGCCACCGCCACCCGCGCGCTCGAACTGGCCCGGCAGCGGACCGAGGCCGAAGACGAGAAAGACCGCAAGTGGAAGGGGAAGTGAGCGGAGCGACTGGAGGGACTCGTGCGGGTTAAGGTGCACCCGTGGCCTCCTTGGTGATCCGCACCGGTAGGGCGGACCTGGACTTCAGCGGTATCCGGGCCGAGTTCGGGCTGCCCGGCGAGTTCCCGGCCGCCGTGCTCGCGGAGGCCGAGCAGGCGTTGTCCCGCGAGCCCGGAGCACGGGAGGACGCCACCGGCCTGCCGTTCGTCACGATCGACCCGCCGGGCGCGAAGGACCTCGACCAGGCCGTCTTCCTGGAACGCCGACCCAACGGCTTCCGCGTCCACTACGCGATCGCCGACCTGGGCCTGGTCGTCGTCCCCGGCGGCGCGCTGGACGCGGAGGTCCGCCGGCGCGGCCAGACGCTCTACCTGCCGGACGGCAACGTGCCGCTGCACCCGACGGTCCTGTCCGAGGGCGCGGCGAGCCTCCTGCCGGGCCAGACCCGCCCGGCCGTCCTGTGGACGTTCGACTGCGACCGCAGCGGCGAGCCCACCGACGTCCGGGTCCGCCGCGCGATGATCCGCTCGACCGCCCAACTCGACTACGAGTCCGTCCAGCGCTCGTTCGACGCCAAGAACCCGCACCCGTCCATCGAGGCCTTGGCCGACTTCGGCCGCCTGCGCCGGGAACGGGCCGCCGAGCGAGGGGCGGTGGAACTCCAGCTGCCCGAGCAGGAGATCGTCCCGAACGGCGACGGCGACTGGAAGCTCGTCGTCCGCCCCCGCGTGGACGTCGACTCGTGGAACGCCGAGATCTCCCTGCTCACCGGCATGTCTGCCGCCAAGATCATGTTGGAGGGTCGGATCGGCGTCCTGCGCACCCTCCCCGACGCCGACGACGGCGCGGTGGACGTCCTGAAGCGCTCGGCGCACGCCCTGGGCGTCCCGTGGCCCGAGGGCGCGACCCCGGCGAGGTTCCTGGCGAGCCTCGACCCGAGCCGACCCGAGTCGTTGGCCCTGTTCGTGGACGCCACGAGACTGCTCAGGGGCGCCGGCTACACCGCGTTCGACGGCGAGATCCCGCCGGTCATCACGCACGCGGGCGTGGCGGCCCCGTACACCCACGTCACCGCACCGCTGCGCCGCCTGGTGGACCGGTTCGCGGCCGAGGTGTGCCTGGCGATCACGGCGGGCGAGCCGGTCCCGGACTGGCTGCGCCAAGCGCTCCCGCTGCTCCCGGGCCTGATGGGCGGCAGCGACACCCTGGCGAGCAAGGTCGACCGCGCGTGCCTGGACCAGGTCGAGGCCTGGGTGCTGGTCGACCGCGTGGGCCAGGAGTTCGAGGCCGTGGTGCTGCGGGCGGAGAACTCCGGCGCGGACGTGTTCGTCGCGCACCCGCCGGTCATGGGCCGGTGCACCGGCGAGGACCTGCCGGAAGGCGAGCGGATCAAGGTGCGCCTGACCGAGGCCGACCCGGACCGCCGCAAGGTGGCCTTCACGCGGGTCGACGACTGATGCTCCCCGTCGACGACCTGGGCGAACCGGTCCCGCTGCCAGGGCCGCCGCGCCGCGTGGTCAGCCTCGTCCCCTCCCTCACCGAGGCGGTGGACCCGAGCGTCCTCGTCGGCGCCACCGACTACTGCACGCACCCGGAGGACCTGGAGGTCGACCGGGTGGGCGGCTCGAAGTACCCGCACGTCGACCAGGTCATCGGCCTCGCGCCCGACCTCGTCCTGGCCAACAGCGAGGAGAACCGCCCCCAGGACGTGGAACGCCTGCGCGCCAACGGCATCCCCGTCTGGGTGATGGCCGCGCCCGCGTCGGTCCCCGCCGCCCTGGGGTCGCTGCGCCGCCTGTTCGGCACCGCGTGGGACGTCGAGCCGGAGTGGCTGGTCAAGGCCGAGAACCTGTGGCGGCACGTCGAGGAGCCCCGGGCTCGCGCGATCATCCCGGTGTGGCGCAAGCCGTGGGTCGTCGTCGGCCGGGACACCTTCGCGGGCGATGTCCTGCGCCGCCTGGGCGTGCTCAACGCCTACGCCGACCACGCCGAGCGCTACCCGCGCCCGACCCTGGAGGAACTCCAGGCCACGGAGGTGGACCTGGTCGTGCTCCCGGACGAGCCCTACCTGTTCACCCCGGACGACGGCCCGCAGTTCTTCCCCGGCACCCGCGCGGTGCACGTCTCGGGCCGCTTCCTGACCTGGTACGGCCCGGCGCTCGTCGAGGCGCGGCACGCCCTCGAAAGGGCGCTCAGCGGAACCGGTCGGTAGCCGCCACCAGCGCTTTCAGGATCCCGGGCTCGTCGTAGGCGTGCCCGGCGTCGGGCACCATGACCAGCTCGGACCCGGGCCAGGCCCGGTGCAGCTCCCACGCCGTCACCGCGGGCGTGGCCACGTCGTAGCGCCCCTGCACGATGACCCCGGGGATCCCGACCAGCTTCCCGGCGTCGCGCAGCAACTGCCCCTCGGCCAACCAGCCCCGGTTCACGAAGTAGTGGTTCTCGATCCGGGCGAACGCCAACGCGTACCGGGGCCGCGCGAACGCCGCCACCAGCTCGGGCCGCTCGACCAGCGTGACCGTCGAGGCCTCCCACACGCTCCACGCCACGGCCGCCGCCTCGGCCACCACCGGGTCCGGGTCGTGCAGCAGTCGGGCGTACGTGGAGATCACGTCCCCGTCCGGCGCCAGCTCGACGACCCGCGACCACCGCTCGGGGAACAGGAACCCGGCCCCGCCGCCGTAGTACCAGTCCAGCTCGCGCCGCCGCAGCGTGAAGACCCCGCGCAGCACCAGCTCGGTCACCCGGTCGGGGTGGGTCTGCGCGTACGCCAGGGCCAGTGTGCTGCCCCACGACCCGCCGAACACCTGCCACCGGTCGATCCCGAGGTGCTCGCGCACGACCTCCAGGTCCGCCACCAGGTGCCAGGTGGTGTTCGCCGACAGGTCCGCACCGGGGTCACCGGCGTGCGGCAGCGACCGACCGCACCCGCGCTGGTCGATCAGCACGATCCGGTACGCAGACGGGTCGAACAGCCTCCGGTGCGCCGGCGCGCTGCCCCCGCCCGGCCCGCCGTGCAGGAACACCACGGGCTTGCCGTAGGGGTTGCCGCAGACCTCCCAGTACACGCGGTGCCCGTCGCCGACGTCGAGCAGGCCCTGGTCGTAGGGCTCGATCTCGGGGTACATGACCCCTACTCTGCCCGACGCCGACCGACGGTCACCGATCGACCACGCTCAGTGGAAGGTGTGCTCCGGCCCGGGGAACTGGTGGCCCTTGACCTCGGCCGCGAACTCGCGTGCCGCGCCCAGCATGACGTCGGCCATGTTGGCGTACCGCTTGACGAACTTGGGGGCCTTGCCCCGCCGCAGCCCCAGCATGTCCTGCCACACCAGCACCTGGGCGTCGGTGTCCGGACCGGCGCCGATGCCGACGGTCGGGATGGAGAGGTCGTGCGTGATCTGCTTGGCCACCTCGGCCGTCACCATCTCCAGCACGACCGCGAACGCCCCGGCCTCCTGCACCGCGTGCGCGTCGGCCACCACGGCGTCGAACGCGTCGTTGCGGCCCTGCACCCGGTAGCCACCCATCTGGTGCTCACTCTGCGGGGTGAACCCGATGTGCGCCATGACGGGGATGCCCGCCCGCACGATGGCCTCGATGTGCGGCGCGAAGTGCCGGCCGCCCTCCAGCTTGACCGCGTGCGCGCGGCCTTCCTTCATGAACCGGACCGCGGTCGCGACGGCCTGCTCGACCGACACCTGGTAGGAGCCGAAGGGCAGGTCGGCCACGACCAGCGCCCGCTTCACCGACTGGGTGACGCTGCGGACCAGCGGGATGAGCTCGTCGACGGTGACGGGCAGGGTGGTGTCGTACCCGTAGACGTTGTTCGACGCGGAGTCGCCGACAAGCAGCACGGGGATGCCGGCCTCGTCGAAGAGCTCGGCGGTGTACATGTCGTAGGCGGTGAGCATGGGCCACGGCTCGCCGCGTTCCTTCAGCTCACGCAAGTGGTGGATGCGGACCTTCTTCGCCGGTCCCGCCGGGGCCTTGGCGGCTCCGGTGCCGTAGGGCGCGGTTACCTCGGCAGAGGTCATCGTCGACCGTCCTCCCTCGAAGCCCGCTCCGTCGCGGGTCTCCGGGCCTTGTTGCACGGTTACCCGGACAGCGTGACACCGGAACCCGACGTTGTGCGCGGTGTGCGAGTGACCTCACACCCGGCTGACCTCACACCCCGGGCAGCGCCTTGAGCACGGCCAGGGCCACGGCGTCCGGCCGGTCCACCGGGACCATGTGCCGACTGCCCGGTACCAGCACGTTCGTGCCCCACGGCACCTGCCCGGCCAGCGCCAGGTGCTCGGGGAACACCCGCCGCCCGGCCGTGAGCACGGTGAACGGCACGTGCGGCAGCGGGCGGAACGCGCGCAGCCGCTCCAGCGCGGCCACCTGCCCGGGGTAGGAGGCCAGCTCGTCCAGCACGGCCCGCGTCACCGAGGGCCGCCCGTACACCCGCCGCACCTGCTCCGGGTCGGCCCGGTCGGCACGTCCCAGCGTGGACCCGGTCACCGCCCACCGCCGCAGCCGCAGCCCGTGCCGCGCGACCAGCCCGTCCAGCCCCAGCCGCAGCACGCACCGCGCGACCAGGGCGGACACGTCGAACGGGCGTCCCGCGCCGGGCACCTCGGGGTCCGGGTCGACCAGCACCACCCCGCTCACCCGATCGGGTCGCAGCCGCGCCCAGGCCTCCACGTGCAGTGCCGCCATCGAGTGCCCGACCAGCACCACGTCCGGCACACCGGCCAGCACCGCGTCCAGCACGGCGACCTCCCGGGCGAGGGTGGCCGGCGCCAACGCGGGACCGCTGTCCCCGGTGCCGGGCCGGTCGTAGACGAGCACCTGGGTGCGCGGGGCGAGCAGCGCCACCACGGCGTCCCAGTCGAACCAGGCCGCGCCCAACCCGCCCGCGAGCACGACCGCCGGTCCGCTCCCGACACGCCCGGTGGCCTGGACATGCACGTCCCCGGCCAGTGAGGCGATCATGGTGCGCAAGGCTCTCCTCGGAGGTGTGGTCGTGGCGGTCACCGGCTGGAAGTGGCGCGCGGCGGGCGTCGTGGCGACGGTCGTGCAGCTCGCGGGGCTGGCGTCCCTCCTCCTGCTGGTGGTCGACGAGGAGTCCGACCTCGCCGCGGGCGTCTTCATCGTGGCCTACTGGCTGGGCCTGCCGGTGGACGCCAACCTGTTCATCGCGCTGGTGCTGCTGGTGCTGGGCGCGGCGGCGCGGCGGCGCAAGCAGGCCGCCCTGTGGACGCTGCTGCTGTTCGAGGCGCTCGGCCTGGGCGTGACGCTGGTGGTGCTGCTGGTCTACGTGGTCGACCCGAGCGAGTTCATGGGCCTGGACGAGCCGGGCGTGGACTGGGTGCAGGTCGCCACCTTCATCGGCGGCGGCGCGCTGGCGTCCGCGGCGATCCTGGTGTTCCTGTGGTCGCTGCGGCCCGCGTTCCCCGCCCGGCTGGTGCACGGGGCGTGGCGGCAGGCGCTCACGCTGTTCGTGGCCGGGATGGTGCTGGCGTGCCTGGTCGGCTGGGGCGTGACGGAGGTCTTCCCGGGCACGCTCCTCGACTGGTGGGAGAAGTTCCTGTGGGCGGCCAACCAGGTCACCGGCGAGGTGCTGCCGCTGGGCCGGGCCGGGGTCGGCGAGGGTCCGGCGTGGCTGAGCGTGGTGCTGGGCCTGGCGGGCACGCTGGTCGCGATCGCCGCCCTGTACGTGTTCTTCCGCGGCGAGCGGTCCAGCCGGTTGCTCAACGACACCGAGGAACTGGGCGTGCGGCGGCTGCTGGCCGCGCACGGCGAACCCGACTCGCTGGGCTACTTCGCGACCCGCCGCGACAAGTCCGCGGTCTTCGCCGAGAACGGCCGCGCCGCCCTGACCTACCGGGTGTTCGCCGGCACGACCCTGGCCAGCGGCGATCCCGTCGGCGACGAGGACGCGTGGCCGCTGGCCGTGGCCGCGTGGCTCGCCGAAGCGCGCCGGTACGGGTGGATGCCCGGTGTCCTGGGCGCGAGCGAACGCGGCGCTCACGTCTATGCGGCGGCCGGGCTCAAGGCGCTGGAGATCGGCGACGAGGCCGTGCTGGACGTCCGCGAGTTCAGCCTCGCCGGCCCCGAGCGGCGGGCCGTGCGGCAGGCGGTGAGCCGCGTCGAGCGCGCCGGCTACACCGCCCGCGTCCGGCGGCACGCGGAGATCCCGCCGGAGGAGATGGCGGCCCTGCTCGACCTGGCGCAGCGGTGGCGCGGCGCGGAGACCGAACGCGGGTTCTCGATGGCCCTGGGCCGGCTGGGCGACCCGACCGACGGCCGGTGCGTGATGGTCGAGGCCTACGACGCCGGCGGCGACCTGCGCGGCCTGCTGTCGTTCGTGCCGTGGGGCCGCCGAGGGGTGTCGCTGGACCTCATGCGCCGCGACCGGTCCGCGGAGAACGGCCTCAACGAGTACATGGTCGCCTCCCTCGCCGACGCCGCCGGCCGCCTGGGCGTGCAGCGCATCTCGCTGAACTTCGCCATGTTCCGCGCGGTGTTCGAGGAGGGCGAGAAGATCGGCGCGGGGCCGGTGCTGCGGGCGTGGCGGCGGGTGCTCAGCCTGGCGTCGAGGTTCTTCCAGCTGGAGTCGCTCTACCGGTCCAACGCCAAGTACCACCCGGACTGGGTGCCCCGGTTCCTGTGCTACGCCCGGACCCGCCACCTGCCCCGCGTGAGCATCGCCGCCGGCATCGCCGAGGGTTTCGTGCCGAACCTGCGCTCGCTGTTCAAGCGCGGCTCCGACCGGGCGCTGCACCACGCGAACGCCGGGGCGGGCTTCGCCGCCGCCGTCGCCGAGATCGACGCCCTGAAGGTCGAACCCAAGCAGGTCCGCCGCCCCGAACAGGTCCGCGTCCGCATCGCCAAGCTCGACCGCCTGCGCGAGGAGGGCATCGACCCGTACCCGGTGGACTTCCCGCGCGACTGCCTGCTGTCCGAGGTCCCCGACCGGTTCGGCGAGACCCTGTCCGTGACCGGCCGCGTGATCGCCCTGCGCGAGCTGGGCGGGCTGTGCTTCGCGCGGGTCAAGGACGCGAGCGGCGAGCTCCAGTTGATGCTGGACACGGAACACCTGGGGGAGCGGGGCTTGGCCGCGTTCAAGGCGGGCGTGGACTTGGGCGACCACGTCGGCGTGCGCGGCGAGGTGACCAGGTCGCGGCGCGGCGAGCTGTCCGTCCTGGCCGACTCCTGGACCGTCACCGCGAAGTGCCTGCACCCGTTGCCGGACAAGCGCAAGGGCCTGGCCGACCCCGAGTCCCGGGTCCGCCGCAGGTACCTGGACCTGGTGGTGAACCCGGATTCGGCGCGGATGCTGCGGGTGCGCAGCGACGTGGTGCGCGGCATCCGGGACTTCCTGCACGCCCGCGGGTACCTGGAAGTCGAGACACCGATGCTCCAGACCGTCCACGGCGGGGCGAACGCGAGGCCGTTCGTCACCCACATCAACGCCTACGACATGCGGATGTACCTGCGCATCGCGCCCGAGCTGTACCTGAAGCGCTTGTGCGTGGCGGGCGTGGACCGGGTGTTCGAGCTGAACCGCAACTTCCGCAACGAGGGCGCGGACGCCACCCACAACCCCGAGTTCACGATGCTGGAGGCGTACCAGGCGTACGCCGACTACACCACCATGCTGCACCTCATGCGCGAGCTGGTGCAGCACGCGGCCGTCGCGGCCCACGGGAAGCAGGTGGCCGTGCGGGACGGGGAGGAGGTGGACATCTCGGGGGAGTGGCCGGTCGTCCCGGTGCACACGGCGGTGTCCCGCGCTTTGGATGTCGAAGTCACCGCCGACACCTCGGTGGAGGAACTTCGTACTTTGCTCGCCGCGCAAGGCATCCACGTGGAAGACGACCTGGACCACGGCCAGGTGGTCCTGGAGGCCTACGACAAGCTGGTCGAGCCGAGGACCGTCGAACCCACCTTCTACACCGACTTCCCGACCTCGGTCTCCCCGCTGACCCGGCAGCACCGCACCGACCCCCGCCTCGCCGAACGCTGGGACCTGGTGGCGTTCGGGGCGGAGATCGGCACGGCGTACTCGGAGCTGACCGACCCGCTTGAGCAGCGGCGACGGCTGGAGGCCCAGTCCCTCAAGGCGGCCAGCGGTGACGTCGAGGCGATGGAGTTGGACGAGGACTTCCTGAACGCCCTGGAACACGGGATGCCCCCGACGGGCGGCCTGGGGATGGGCGTGGACCGGGTGCTGATGATGCTCACCGGCACGTCCATCCGCCAGACCGTCCTGTTCCCGTTCGTCCGCCCGACTTAGACCTGCCCGACCTAGACCTGCTTCGTGGGGAGGACCATGATCTGCCGCAGGTTGACGTGCCGGGCGCGGCTGGTCGCGTAGGCCACCACGTCGGCCACCTCCGCCGCCGTCAGCCGGCCGACGCCGTCGAACCACGCGGTCAGTTCATCGACCACCTGCGTGTTGTCCACATGGGACGCCAGCTCGCTCTCCGTCAACCCCGGCTCCACGTTGGTCACCCGCACGCCCAGCGGGCCGAACTCGGTGCGCAGGTTGGCCGACAGGTGCGTCACCGCCGCCTTGGTGGCCGTGTAGACGGAGAAGTTCGGGAAGGTCAGGTGGGCGCCGACCGAGGAGATGTTCACCAGGTCCGCCGTGCCGCCCTCCGCGGCTGCGGCGGTCAGGTCCTTGGTGAAGGCGTGGACCACGTTCAGGACACCGGTGATGTTGGTGTCGATCATCCGGCGCCACTCGTCGGTGCGGCCGGCGTCGATCGGGTTGGCCAGCATGACGCCCGCGTTGTTGACGACCAGGTCCACGCGGCCGAAGGCGTCCTGGACGGCGGCGGCGGTCGCGGTCAGGTCACCGGTGACGTCCGCGGTCACCGCGAGCGCTTGCCCGCCTTCGGCCTTGATCTTGTCGGCGATGTCGGCGAGCCGGTCGCCGCGTCGGGCCAGCAGGGCGACCCGGGCACCGGACCGGGCCAGGACGAGGGCGATCTCCGCGCCGATGCCACTGGCGGCGCCGGTGACCACGGCGGTGCGGTTGGTGAGGTCGTATGTCATGACCACGACACTGGCCCCCTTTCGGGCGGTGACCGGAGGCCGCGGTTTTCCCTAGGTCTGGCAGGACCAGGATCAGCCCGCTCGGGTTGGCCATACTGGAACTCGTGAACCACGACCTGGGCGAGTTCCTCCGCACCCGCCGGGCGCGGGTCCGGCCGGACGACGTGGGGTTGCCCGGCGGTGGCCGGCGACGGGTCCCGGGGCTGCGCCGGGAGGAGTTGGCGCTGCTGGCGGGCGTGAGCGTGGACTACTACATGCGCCTGGAACAGGGCCGCACCCCGAGCGTGTCGGACTCGGTGCTGGACGCGGTGGCGCGCGTGCTGCGGCTCGACGAGACCGAACGCGCCCACCTGCGCAACCTGGTCCGCCCGCACCGGCCCCGCAAGCACGTGCCGCAGCGCATCCGCCCCGGCCTGCGCCGCCTGCTGGACATGATGGAGCACACGCCGGCGTTCGTCCTGGGCCGCCGCACCGACGTGCTGGCGTGGAACGCCCTCGCCGACGCCCTCTACAACTTCGGCGCGCTCACCCCGGACATGTTCAACGCCGCCCGCCACGCCTTCCTGGACCCCGACGCCCGCCGCTTCTACCGCGACTGGCCGACCGTCGCCGCCGACACCGTCGCCGTCCTGCGCCTGGACGCGGGCCGCCACCCCGACGACCCGCGGCTGGCCGCGCTGGTGGGGGAGCTGTCGATGAAGGACGAGACGTTCCGGACGCTGTGGGCGCAGCACGCCGTGCTGGAGAAGACGCACGGGTCGAAGCTGTTCCACCACCCGGTCGTGGGCGACCTGGACCTGGACTACGAGATGCTGGCCCTGCCCGGCGACCCCGATGTGAACCTCGCGGTGTACACGGCCAAGGAGGGCTCGCCGACCGAGGAACGCTTGCGCTTGCTCGCCAGCTGGGCCGCCTCCGTGGACGCCTGACGGCGGCCTCCGGCCCCCGTCTCCATTGTCCCACGGGGGTACGACAAATCGCGGTGGGCGACCCAGCGCCCGCCGCGTCACCGGTGACGTGGGCCACATCGTGTCACGGGCGGTGCTGTGCTCGGTGTCTCCAGGGCGAAGTGCCCGAGACACCAGGAGAATCGCCATGCACCTCGCGCTGTGGATCGTCGCCGGCCTGCTCGCTCTCGCCTTCGTCGCGGGCGGCACCGTCAAGCTGGCCATGTCGAAGGAGAGGATCTACGCGACCGGGCACAGCGGGCACTGGGTCGAGGACTGGAGCGCCGGCGGGGTGAAGGCCATCGGGGCGCTGGAGGTCCTGGGCGGGCTCGGGCTGGTCCTGCCCGCCCTGGTCGGGATCGCGACCGGGCTCGTGCCGGTGGCCGGGGTCGGGCTGGGCGTGATCATGGTCGGGGCGGCGGTCACCCGGTTCCGGCGGGGCGAGGTCAAGCTGGTCGCGGTGGACTTCGTCTACCTGGCCCTGCTCGCCTTCGTGGTGTGGGGCCGGTTCGTGGTCGAGCCCTTCACCGGGTGAGCGCTCAGATCCGCAGGCCCAGCCGCCGGGACAGCTCCGCCGCCTGTTCGTCGGTGACCAGCGTGAAGATCGAGTCGTAGCCGCGGCCGGGTTCCCGGTCGAACAGCACGTCCCGGAAGTTCCGCCCGTCGCCGGGGGCCAGTTCGTACACCGCGAACGACGCCGCGATGTGGTCGAGGTACTCGTCGGACTGGTGCTCGGCGCCGACCGTCACCGCGCGGCCGTTCACCTCGAACTCCAGCACGTCGTCCCGCGACCCGTCCTCGAACTCGCCCTCCCGCAGCCGGACACCGGTGACGGTGACCGCGCCACCGGTCAGCGCGGTGGCCCGTTCCAGCACGTCCGCGTAGGACTCCTCCAGGTCGTCCACGTCGTCGGCGTGCACCGACACCGCCGCGCCGAACTCCTCCAGCGCGCACGCCACCGAATAGGCGTCCATCGGGCCGTCGTCGTAGGCGGCGTACTTGTCCAGCACCACCCGGGCGTGCTCGGGCGTCACCAGACCCACGTCCACCAGGGCGGCGGCTACGTCGTCGAAAGTCGTCATCGGTGCGGAGCCTACGGTCTAGTGCAGCTTCAGACCGAGGTGGTCCTCCAGGGTGCGGGCCTGCTCGGGGGTGGCCAGCACCAGGATCGTGTCGCGACCGGTACCGCCGTCGAAGTCGACGTAGTGGAACGTCCGCGAGTCGTCGGGGGCCAGGGCGTCCACGGCGTCGGTCGCCGCGAGGTGGTCCACGTACCGGTCGGAGCGGTGTTCGGCGTCGACCGTGACGCGCCGGCCGTTCACCGCGAACTCCAGCACGTCGTCCCGGACGCCGTCGGAGGAGAACTCGCCCTCGCGCAGCTCGACGTCGGACACGGTGACCGCGCCACCGGTCAGCGCGGCGGCCCGGTCGAGCAGGAACGCGTAGGCGCCGACCAGGTCACCGACGTCGTCGACGGGCACCGACACGGCCGCGCCGAAGTCCTCCAACGCGCACGCCACCGCGGGCGGGTCGAGGTGCTCGTCGAGGCGGTCGGCGGACCGGTCCAGCACCGCGCGCACCCGTTCCTGGGTGAGCAGGCCGGCGTCCAGCAGGGCGAAGGCGACGTGTTTGTAGGTGATCATCGCCCTCGGACTCTACGAGCAGCGCTTGCCCTGCGCGGGCAGTTTGAGGTCGATCAGGTAGTCGTCGCCGATCGGGTCCACGCACTCGTTGCCCTGCAAGTAGACCGTGTGCTGGTTGCCCTCGTAGGTCAGCAGCCCGCCGCCCAGCGCCTTGGCCAGGTTGACGCCCGCCTCGTACGGGGTCGCCGGGTCGCCGGTCGTGGAGATCACCAGCACCGGCGGCAGGCCCGACACCGGCTTGGGCTGCTCCACGGTCGGCGGCACGGGCCAGAACGCGCACGCGTCCAGCGCGCCCACCGGCGGGTTGCCGTCGTCCAGGAACGGGGCCGCGGCCTTGTACCGGCGGGCCACGTCGTCCAGCACCGCCCGGTCGGTCACCCGCGGCTCGTCGACGCACTTGATCGCGGTGAACGCGTCGGTGATGGTCGAGTACTTGCCCTCGCGGTCGCGGTCGAAGTACGCGTCGGCCAGGCTCAGCAGCACCTCGCCGCTGTTGTTCTTCAGCTCGGTCAGGCCCGAGTTCAGCGGCGACCACAGCTCTTCGCTGTACATGGCCTGGATCGCGCCGGTGATGGCGTCGTTGTAGGACAGCTTGCGGTCGCCCACGTCCACCGGCCGCTGCACCAGCGGCAGGGTCAGGTCCCGGAACACCTTGCTGGCCTGCGAAGGGTCCTTGCCCAGCGCGCAGTCCTGCCGCCGGGCGCACCACTGCGCGAAGGCGTCGAACGCCTGCTGGAACCCGGCGGCCTGCGCGATCAGCGACTCCACCTGGTTCTGCGTCGGGTCGACCGCGCCGTCGAGCACCAGGGCCCGCACGTTGGCCGGGAACGCCGACGCGTACTGGGCGCCGATGTGGGTGCCGTACGAGTAGCCCAGGTAGGTGAGCTTCTCGTCGCCCAGCGCCGAGCGCATGACGTCCAGGTCCCGCACGACGTCCCGGGTGCCGACGTTGGCCAGGAAGTCCGCGCCGGTCGTGGCCGCGCACTTCTCGGCGTAGGTCTTGTTCTCCGCCTCGGTCTGCTGCACGCCGGCGGGGGAGGTGTCGACGTCGGTGTCGAGGCGTTCGACGTCCCGCTCGGCGTCGGTCAGGCACCGGACCTGCGGCTGGCTCGCGCCCACGCCGCGCGGGTCGAAGCCCACGAGGTCGAACCGCTCGCCCAACGCGGTGTCCCGCACGGCTCCGGCCAGGCTCGCCGCGGCCGACATGCCGGACCCGCCCGGACCGCCCGGGTTGATGATCAGCGACCCGATCCGGTCGCCGGACGCCTTTTGCCGCAGCAGCCCGACCGTGATGGTCTTGCCGCTCGGGTCGGCGTAGTTCAAGGGCACTTCGAGGCGCGCGCACTCGATGTTCTTCTTGTTGCGGTACTGGCCGCGGGTGGTGGCGGTGGTCGCGTACCCGGAGCAGTCCTCCCACCCGAGCTGCTGCCCGTAGAACCGCTCCAGGCCCGAGGGCACGGTCCCGGCCGGTCCGCGCTGCTCCAGGACCGTCCCCGGAGTGGGTGAACCCGTCACCACCGTCGTGCAGGACGCCAGCACGGGCACGGCGAGCAAGAGCATCAAGGAACGGCGCACACCCACGATCGTAGGTGTGACTCGTCGGCCACAACGTCCACCGCTCGTGCGCCGCGTGAGCGAGAATGCCGTCATGCCTCAGCTCCGACTCGCCCTCGCCCAGGTCAACGCCTGTGTCGGTGACCTGGCGGGCAACGCCGAACTGGTCGTCGAGTGGTCCCGCAAGGCCGTCGAGGCGGGCGCCCACCTCGTCGTGTTCCCCGAGATGGTCCTCACCGGCTACCCGGTGGAGGACCTGGCGCTGCGCGAGTCCTTCGCGGCGGCCTCCCGGCGCGCCCTGGTCGAGCTGGCCCGGCGGCTGGACGACGCGGGCGCCGGCGGCCTGCCGGTCTACGTCGGCTACCTCGACCGCGACGAGCGGGGCATGCGCAACGCCGCCGCCGTGCTGCACGGCGGCGAGGTCGTCGCGCGGCAGTTCAAGCACCACCTGCCCAACTACGGCGTGTTCGACGAGCGCCGCTACTTCACGCCCGGCGACACGCTGGACGTCGTCCGGCTGCACGGCGTCGAGATCGGCATGGTGATCTGCGAGGACCTGTGGCAGGACGGCGGTCCGATCGCCGCCCTGGGCGCGGCCGGCGTGGACCTGGTCGTCTCGCCCAACGCCTCCCCGTACGAGCGCAACAAGGACGACCTGCGGCTGCCGCTGGTCGCGCGCCGGGCGGCCGAGGCCAAGGCCCCGCTGGCCTACGTGAACACCGTCGGCGGGCAGGACGAGCTGGTGTTCGACGGCGACACGATCGTGGTCGGCGCGGACGGCGAGCTGCTGACCCGCGCGCCGCAGTTCGTGGAGCACCTGGTGGTGCTGGACCTGGACCTGCCCGGTGGCGCGTCCCGCGCGGCCGGGGAGTTCGAGGGCTTCGAGGTCCGCCGCCTGGTGCTCTCGGAGGACCCGCTGCCCGCCTACGAGCCGCTGCCCGCGCCGCAGGCCGCCGAGCCGCTGTCCGACGAGGCCGAGGTGTGGCACGCCCTGGTCACCGGGCTGCGCGACTACGTGCACAAGAACGGGTTCCGGTCGGTGGTGCTGGGCCTGTCCGGTGGCATCGACTCGGCGGTCGTCGCGGCGCTGGCGGTGGACGCCCTGGGCGCGGACTCGGTGCACTGCGTGTCCATGCCTTCGGTGTACTCGTCGGACCACTCGAAGTCCGACGCGTACGACCTGGCCCAGCGGACCGGCGTGAACTACTCGGTGCAGCCGATCGCCGACATGGTCCGCGTGTTCGTCGACCAGCTGGGGCTGACCGGGCTGGCGGAGGAGAACGTGCAGGCCCGGTGCCGCGGCATCGCGCTGATGGGCCTGTCCAACCAGCACGGGCACCTGGTGCTGGCGACCGGCAACAAGAGCGAGCTGGCGGTGGGGTACTCGACCATCTACGGCGACGCGGTGGGCGGGTTCGCGCCGATCAAGGACGTGCTCAAGACCCTGGTGTGGGACCTGGCGCGGTGGCGCAACGCCCAGGCGGAGAAGCTGGGCGAGCAGCCGCCGATCCCGGAGAACTCGATCAGCAAGCCGCCCTCGGCGGAGCTGCGGCCGGGCCAGGTGGACACCGACTCGCTGCCGGACTACGACCTGCTGGACTCGCTGCTGGACGACTACGTCGAGGGCGACAAGGGCTACCACGACCTGATCGAGATGGGCTTCGACCACGACCTGGTGGACCGCGTGCTGCGCATGGTCGACAAGGCGGAGTACAAGCGCCGCCAGTACCCGCCGGGCACGAAGATCACCTTGAAGGCCTTCGGCCGCGACCGCCGGCTGCCCATCACCAACGGGTGGCGCGAGGGCTGACCGACCCGGGACCGCGGCCGGCCGCCCCCAACGGCTGCCGGCCGCGCTCTCCCGCTCGCTACCCCGTCCTCGGCCCTGCCCGCTCTCTCACTCGCCGCCCTGCCCGCTCGCCTTATGCGGTCGCGGTGGTGCCCGTGGCCGTGGGGCGCGGGGTCGCCGCGCTCGCGGCACGCCCCTCGGTGACCGCCCCGGCGACGCTCACCACGCCCAGCACCACCAGGGCGATCCCGAGCAACCAAGCCAGCGCCACCGCGCTCGACAGCGGCGCGACCAGCACCACGATCCCGGCGACCAGCGTCACCACGCCGGAGAACACCTCCCACCCGCTGGCCCCGAAGCCGTGGAAGACCTCCGCGACCCCGCCGACCACCCAGGTGGCGCCGAGGATCAGCGCGAGCACTGCGACCGTCTGGAACGGCGCCCGCAGCGCGAGGATGCCGCCGAGCAGCGCGAGCAGCCCGGCCACGCCCACCAGCACCCGGTAACCGCCGCCGCGGGTGTGCGCGGTGAACGAGCCGACCAGCCAGAACACCCCCGTCACCAGCAGTTGGACGCCGAACAGCACGGCCGCCGCCAGCAACGTGATCCCCGGCCACACCAGCACCGCGACCCCGATGGCCACGGTCACCACCCCGAACGTGATCCGCAACGCCTTCGCCCGGCCCAGCAGCGCCAGGGTCCCGTCGTCCGCCCCGAAGTGCGCCATCCCACCCACTCCCTCGAACGTGGCCGATCCGCCACCCCGAGCCTGTTCCCGGAGTCGGCGTCGCGCAGCGCGGAACCCGTACCTCACCCGCCCGAGTGATCGCCCGGCCCGCTCATGACCCGGATCACATTCCATCTCCACCGTTGGAGTTGACCACTACCGTGGTCGCCAACGACTCGGTTGGAGATTTCATGTCCGCCACAGCACAACCGTCCACCGACACGAGGCTGGTCCGACCGCCCGTGGTCGTGGGCGTGCTCATCACCGCCGCGGTCCTGGCGATCGCGCAGCTCTACCTGACCGTCCCCCTGCTGCCCGGCATCGCGGCCCGCCACTCGGTGTCCCTGACCACCGCCGCCTGGGTGGGCGGCGGGTTCGGCTTCGCGTTCGCCCTGGGCAACCTGTTCTTCGGCACGGCCTCCGACCGCTACGACCGCCGCCACGTCATGGCCGTCGGCCTCACCCTCGGCGCGGTGACCTGCGTCGTCGCCGGCGCGGCCGACTCCTTCGGTCCCCTGCTGACCGCCCGCGTGGCGGAGGGCTTCCTGGCGGCGGCGGTCCCGGCGGTCTCCCTGGCCTACACCGCAGAGGTCCTGCCTCCCGCTCGCCGGGCGGTCGGCGTGACCGCCGTGTCCAGCTCGTTCCTGCTGGCGGGTCTGGTCGGCCAGGCCTACGCCCTGGGCGTGGACCGCGCCGCCGGTCCCCGCTGGGTCTTCTGGCTGCTGGTCCCGCTGCTGCTGGCCACGGCGTTCGCCCTGACCCGCCTGCCCGCCGTCCCCCGCCGCACCGGCGCACCGTGGCGCGCGTTCGGCCGGCTCCTGCGCACCCCGGCCCTGCTGATCGCCTACCCCGGCGCCCTGACCCTGCTGCTCACGTTCGTCGGCATGTACACCGCGCTCAGCGCGACGGTCGGCGAGCGCTACGGCATCCACGACGCCGGCACGCTCCTCCTGCTGCGCCTGCCCGGCCTGCCCGGCATCGTGCTGGGCGCGTTCGCCGGTCCCCTGATCGCGCGCCACGGCCCGCACCGGGTCGCGGTGTCCGCCCTGCTCACGGCGGCGCTCGGCCTGGGCGTCGAGGCGGTGGCCGGCGGGATCGCCGGTGTGCTGGTGGGCAGCGCGGTGTTCGTGGCGGGCCTGGCGGTGGCGATCCCGGCGCTGGTGGCGGTCGTCGGCCAGGCGTCGGGCGAGGCACGCGGCGCGGGCCTGGCCGGTTACGCGTTCCTGGTCGGCCTCGGCGGCGGCATCAGCCCGGTCCTGGTCGCGGCACTGCTGCCGGCGGGCTTCGCCGTGGTCTGCGCGGTGCTCGCGGCGGTGCTGGTCGTCGCCGCGACCGTCCTGGTCTGGGGCGCCAAGCGCGCTTGAGAGACGCTCAGCGCGTCGCGGCCATCCGGCGTGCGGCCTCCACCAGGGCCGCGCGCCGGGCGTCGTGGTCCTCCACGCCGGTCACCAGGCGAGCGATCTGGGGCACCGCCACCCACCACGCCGCCAGGGCCATGTTCATGAACATCAACTCGGCCGCGCCCAGCCCGTCGTCGATCGAGCCCGCGTCCTGGGCCGACCGGACGGCCGCCACCTTGCGCGCGTAGTGCGCCCGCCGGCCCTCCTCGTCGGCCACCGGCCCCGACCCGTGGGCGAGCGCCTCCCACTGCAACAACCGCACCAGGTGCGGGTTGGCCAGGTGGTAGTCGTAGCACCGCCCCGCGTGCTCACCGAGGTCGTCCGACGAGGTCAGGGGCACGGCCGCCGCGATCTTGGCCAGCTCGTCGGACAGGACGGTCTGGAACAACCGCTCCTTGTCGCCGAAGTAGTTGTAGAGCCGCTCCTTGTTGATCCCGGCGCGCGCGGCGATGCGTTCCATGCGCGTCCCGGCCGGGCCGTGCGCGGCGAACTCGACGACCGCGGCCTCCAACAGCCGCCTACGCGTCTCCTCGGTGTTCCACGCCACGGCCGGATGATATCCAACCCGACCGTTGCCTCCCGGGCAGCAGCAGCGACAGCACCGCGCCCACACCGCACACCACGGCCGTGATCAAGAAGATCTCGTGGTACTCGGTGAGCAGCGCGTCCACCAGCGCCCGCTGGTAGGCCTCCGCCCGCCGCTGGAACTCCGCCGGCTCCACCCCGAACGGCAGCGGCGTGTCCAACCCGGCGGTCAGCTCCCGGAACCGGTGCAGGCCCCACGCCGACAGCGCCGCCACGCCGACCAGCATCCCGGTCATCCGCGCCACGACCACCGCCGCCGACGCCACCCCGTGCTGCGCCGCGGGCACCACCCGCAGCACCGCCGACGACACCGGCGCGATCACCAACCCGAGCCCGAACCCGGCCACCGCCAGGTCCCGGGACACCACGAACCCGCCCACATCCGCCGGCCACCGCGCGATCAGCACGTAAGCGACCCCGGCGACCACCAACCCGGCGAACGACACCCACCGGTCACCGACCCGCGCCGCCAACCAGCCGCCGACCAGCGCACCGACCGGCAACGCGATCAGGAAGCGCGCCAGCAACGCCACCGCCGAAGCCGAGTCCAGCCGCAACACCGTCTGAGCGAACAGCTCGACGTCCACCAACGTCACCATCAGCGCCGCACCGGCCGCCAACGACACCCCGAGCGTCGCCAGGAACGGTCGGACCGGCACCGAGGACAGGTCCAGCAGCCGCACCGACGACCGCCGCTCCCACCACACGAACCCGAAGAACACCACCGCCGACGCACCCAGCACCGGCCACCCCCAGGGCGGCAGCACGGCGTGCTCCGGATCGGGGTTGTAGAGCCCCACCACCAGCAACGACAGCGACAACGCCAACAACGCCCCGCCGACCACGTCGACCCGCACGTGCGACCGACCCCCACCGGGCACGGTCCGGTGCACCACCAACGCCGCCACCAGCGCCAACGGCAGGTTCACCCAGAACACCCACCGCCAGCTCTGCGGCTCCCACGACTCGAACACCGACCAGGCGTTGAACAGGGACGTCACGCCCACCCCGTACAGGGTGCCGAGCACGCTCCCCAGCTCCTGCGCCGCACCGACGACCCCCAGCGCGCCGGCCCGCCGCCGCGCCTCCCACAGGTCGCCGACCAGCGCCATCGTCACCGGCAGCAGCGCCCCACCGGCCAACCCCTGCACCACCCGCCCCGCGACCAGCAGCGGCAGGTCGTCCGCCAGCGCCGTGACCGCCGAGCCGAGCGCGAACCCGGCCAGGCACAGGTGCAGCACCAGCCGCCGCCCGAACCGGTCCGACAGCTGCCCCAGCAGCGGCATCCCGGCCACGTACCCGAGCAGGTACCCGGTCACCACCGGCGTGGCCCGCTCCAGCTTGTTCACCGGGATGCCCAGGTCGCGCACCATGTCCACGAGCACGCCGACCACGACGTACGCGTCCAGCGCGCCGAGCAGGACCGCGACGGCGCCCGCGCCGATCGCCAGGCGGCGGGAGGTCACTTCGGCGGTTCGACGGTGAAGGACTTGTTGAAGTCCGACAGCGCCACGGTGACCTTCGCGCCGCTGGGCAGCGCGAACACGGCGTTGGTCAGCTTGTCGTCCTTCACCGAGAAGGTCGCCTTCACGTCCGCCCCGATGCCCGGCACCAGCCCGCCCACAACGTCCTTGGGCACGGTCGCCTCGACCACGGTCACCCCGCCGTCGCTGCTCACGGTCTTGGCGTCCTTGGCGCTGGACAGGACCTTCGCCACGCCCTTGTCCGGGTTCAGGATCGCCGTCGGGTCGTACACCTGGCCGGCCAGCGCCGCGGGCAGCCGGGTGAACCCGCCCGTCGGCCCCTTGAAGTACAGGTCCGACTCCACCAGCACGTACTCGACCTCGAGCAGCTGCCCGAACTGGTCGACCTTCGCCCGGCCCTTCGAGTCACCCGCGGAGTTCAGGTCGCCCTCGGCGTCCTTCACGGTCACGTTCGGCAGTTCGCCGTCCACCTTGATCGTGAAGTGGGTGCTGGTCACCGACCGCATGGCCGCGGCGGCCTTGTCGAGCACCTCGGCTCCCGCCGGCAGGTCCCCGGAGGACGACGTGCACCCGGCCAGCAGCAATGCGAGCGCGCCTACCAGGACGCGGCGACGGAACATACCCGGAATGGTAGATCCACCCGCCTCGCACCTAGGCTTCGTCACATGAACCGCCAGCAGGAGTTCGTCCTCCGCACCCTTGAGGAACGGGACATCCGGTTCGTCCGGCTCTGGTTCACCGACGTCCTCGGCTTCCTCAAGTCGGTCGCGGTGGCGCCCGCCGAGCTCGAAGGCGCCTTCAGCGAGGGCATCGGCTTCGACGGCTCCGCCATCGAGGGCTTCGCGCGGGTCTACGAGTCGGACATGGTCGCCAAGCCCGACCCGTCCACCTTCCAGGTGCTGCCCTGGAAGACCCCGGACAACAACCACTACTCGGCCCGCATGTTCTGCGACATCGCGATGCCCGACGGCTCCCCGTCGTGGGCCGACCCCCGGCACGTCCTGCGCCGCACCCTGGCCAAGGCCAGCGAGGCGGGCTTCACCTGCTACGTCCACCCGGAGATGGAGTTCTTCCTGCTGAAGAACCTCCCCGACGACGGCAGCGAGCCCCTCCCAGCCGACAACGGCGGCTTCTTCGACCAGACCAGCCACGAGACCGCGACCCACTTCCGCCGCCACGCCATCGAGGCGCTGGAGGCGATGGGCATCTCGGTCGAGTTCAGCCACCACGAGGGCGCGCCCGGCCAGCAGGAGATCGACCTGCGCTACGCCGACGCCCTGACGATGGCCGACAACGTCATGACCTTCCGGTACGTGGTGAAGGAGGTCGCGATCACGCAGGGCGTGCGCGCGAGCTTCATGCCCAAGCCGTTCTCCGACCAGCCCGGCTCCGGCATGCACACCCACGTGAGCCTGTTCGAGGGCGACCAGAACGCGTTCTACGACCCCGAGGACCCCTACCAGCTGTCCGACACCGGCAAGGCGTTCGTCGCCGGCCTGCTCAAGCACGCCCGCGAGATCTCCGGCGTCACCAACCAGTGGGTCAACTCCTACAAGCGGCTCATCGTCGGCGGCGAGGCCCCGACCGCCGTGTGCTGGGGCCACGCCAACCGGTCCGCGCTGGTCCGCGTCCCGATGTACTCGCCGGGCAAGTCGTCCTCGCGCCGGGTGGAGATCCGGTCGCTGGACTCGGCGTGCAACCCGTACCTGGCCTACGCCGTGATCCTCGCCGCCGGCCTCAAGGGCGTCGAGAAGGGCTACGAGCTGCCCCCGGCCGCCGAGGACGACGTGTGGTCGCTCACCGACCGCGAACGCCGGGCCGCCGGGTACGACAACCTGCCGCAGAACCTGGGCGAGGCGCTGACCGAGATGGAGAACTCCGAGCTGCTCGCCGAGGCGCTGGGCGAACACGTGTACGACTACTTCCTGCGCAACAAGCGCAACGAGTGGGACCAGTACCGGCGCAGCGTCACGCCCTACGAGCTCCGAACGCTCCTGCCGGTCCTGTGAGGGAACAACCCGTGCGGGTGGTCCACACCGGGCACTCGGAGAAGCTAGGTTTGCAGACCGTGACCGAGGTGCCCGCGAGTTCGGAAGCCCTTCCCCGGTTGATCGCGTGCACGGTGGCCACGGCCGCCGAGCTGCCGGCGGTCAAGGTGCTGTCGAACTCCTTCCTGGCCAACCACCCGGAGGCGCGGTTCCTCGCGCTGGTCGTCGACGCCCTCCCGGAGAACTCGGGACCGGGCCTGATCACGCCCGCCGACCTGGGCGTGACCCCGACCGAACTGGCCGAACTCGCCACCGGCTGCACCGCCGCGCAACTGTGCGGCCTGCTGCGCCCGAGGCTGCTGGAGCAACTCCTGGGCCAGGGCCTGCCGGTCCTCTACCTGGCCCCGTGGACCCAGGTCCTGGGCCCGCTGACCGACCAGCTCCTGACCGCCGTCCGCCAGGGCCCCCTGGTCCTGCTCCCGCGCGCCCTGCGCCCCCTCCCGGACGACGGCCTGCGCCCCACCCCGGCGGAACTGCTGGAAACCGGCGTCTTCGACCCGGGCTTCCTGGCGGTCGCCCCCGGCGCCGAACCGTTCCTCCGCTCCCTGGAGGAACAGCTCCGCCGCACCCCCGACGCCACCAAGGCCGTGCTCGACATGGCCCCGGCCCTGGTCAGCCTGCACGTCCTCCGCGACGCCACCATCGGCCTGTCCGCGTGGAACGCCGGCCAACGCGACCTCCACCGCCGCGCCGACGGCACCCTGACGGTGCTGGGCGAACCCCTCCGCACAGTCCACTTCGAGGGCTTCGACCCCCGCCGCCCGTGGCTCCTGTCCGCGGACTTCGCCACCCGCCCCAGGGTGTTGTTGTCCGAACACCGCGAACTGGCCGAACTCTGCACGAGCTACCGAGCCGACCTGGTCAAACGCGGCTGGAGCCAGCAATCCCAGGTCCCCTACGGCTTCGGCCGCCTGGAAGACGGCACCCCCATCCCGGACCCCCTGCGCACCGCCTACCGCGAGGCGTCCCGCAAAACCCCGGGCTCGGTCTTCAACCCGACCCACCACGTCCGCGACACCTCACCCGCCCCCGCCGCCGCGCCCGCCAAGCCCGCCGAGCACCTCAAGCCCGCCGAACCGGAATTGTCAGACCCCGGTGAGACAATGGAAGCGGGGGCCGGCGGCCACCCGTCGCCGACAAAACCGCAGGTCAACGGCACTCCGGTCGCACCACCGACCGACCAGCCCGCCACCGGAGCCACGCCACCCGCCGCCGGTGCCACACCCGGTGCCGCCAAGCCCGCCGCCGCCAAGCTCGCCGCCGCCAAGCCCGGCACCGCCAAGCCCGGCACCGCCAAGCCCGGCACCGCCAAGCCCGGCACCGCCAAGCCCGGCACCGCCACACCTGCTGGCGGCGCCCCGCCGGAGCACCAGCCCCACCCCGCCCCGGCGTTCGGCCCGGACGGCGGCGCGGCGTTCCTCGCCTGGGCCTGCGAACCGGCAGACAGCCTCCCCGGCAGCACCCGCTGGTCCGCCGCCCTGTGGCAAGGCGACCAAGCCCTCCAAACCCAGTTCCCCGACCCGTTCGGCGCCGACGCCGCCGCCTACCGCGACTGGTGCGCCGGCCCCGGCGTCGCCTCCGGCCGGCTGCCCGTCCCCGCCGTCCCCAGCGCCCGCGCCGACGCCCCCGCCCTGCTCGACCAGCTCGGCGTCTCCGTCCTCGGCACCGGCCCGATCGCCGACCTCCTGCACGCCGCCGCCCGCGCGTCCGGCCTGCCCATGTCCACCGGCCTCGGCTACCCGGTCGTCGTCCGCGTCGACGACACCCCCGTCCCCGCCGGCCGGCACGTCGTCGACTACCGGCTCGACACCGGCGCCTCGCCCGACGCGCACGAGCTGTGGGTGCCGTCCGAGACCACCCGCGCCGCCGTCGAACGCCCCGGCGGGCCGACCGTGCGCGTCCTCCCGCTGCCGGTCCTCGACGGAGAACCCCACGACGAGCACGAGGGCGTCGTCCTCGGAGCGCTCGCCGACCACGCCATCGACCGCGAGGGCAACGTCCTCGGCGCGGTCTCCGCGTTCCTCGCCGCCTTCCCCGACCGCAACGACGTCACGCTGCGCATCGAGGTCTCCCACGCCGACGACCACCCCGAAGCCGCCGAACGCCTGCGCCTGGCCACCGCCGCCGACCCGCGCATCGAACTCGTGGACGACCTCGGCCCGGTCGACTGCCTGGTCTCCCTGCACCGCGGCAGCGGCGACCGCGTCACCCGCGCCCTCGCCGCGCACGCCGCCCGGGGCATCCCGCTGCTGGTCGCCGACCACGGCGCCGTGACCGAGCTGTTCGACAAGCAGTCCGTGGTCTTCGTGCCGTGCCGCCAGGGCGTCGAACCGGACGGGCAGGCCGCCGCCAAGCTGCTGCGCGCGCTCGCCGACGACCTGCCCGCCGCCCGCGCCATCGGCGAGAAGGGCCGCGCCCGCCTGGCCACCCGCAGCGTCGCCCGCGTCGGCGACCTCATGCGCGAACGCGTCGAGCACGCCTACCGCACCTGGCGCTCCCGCCGCGCCGCCACCCGCACCAGCCCGGCCGTCGACCCGATGAAGGCGTTGCACTCGGCGAAGCACGCCCTGCTGCGCCAACCCGACGTCGGCACGGCCAGCCGCACGCCGATGGCACCGCAACTGCGCAAGATGGTCTTGCGCGTGCTCGACCACTACGACAACCACATGCGCGACGTCCTCAACTCCCTCGTCGATGGCGTCGAGCGCACGGTGTCCGAGCTGGTGCGCCGCCAGGACGAGCTGACCACCGGCGTCGGCCTCGGCGAACTCGAAGTGCTGCGCGCCGAGATCGAGGAGCACGTCGAGCGCCAAGGCCAGCTCGCCGACCAGTTGCTCGGCCTGGACGACGGCGTGGTCCGGGTGCGCGCCGACATGGCCGGCCAGGGCCGGCGGGTCCGCGACATCGAGGACGCCGTCGTCGCCGAAGCCGCCAAGCGCGCGAAGCAGGGTGACGCGCTCGCGCAGCGCATCGACAAGCTCGCCGTCGCGCTGGAACGCACGCTCGACCGGATCGACACGCTCGAGTCGAAGGTCGTCGAGGTCATCCGCGACCGCGACCACCGGCTCGACGCCGGCCTGCGCGCCGCCAACCAGGCCCAGCAGACCGCCGACGCCCTGCGCCGGGTCGTCGTGCGCGAACACGAGCGGCACGGCGAGGCGGTGCCGGACGTGCGCAGCTCGCTGGTGCTGACCGAGGTCGGCCTGCTGCGGCTGCCCTCCGACGACGCCTTCATGCTGCCGATGCTGTCCAGCAACGGGGTGTGGGAGAGCGAGCTGTCCGAGCTGATCGACTCGGTCGTGGAGCCGGACGGGATCTTCCTCGACGTCGGCGCGTACGTCGGCTACCAGACCGTGCGGATGCTCAGCCGGTTCGGCACCGGCGGCGCGGTGGTCGCGGTCGAGCCGTGCCCGTCCGCGCGCGAGTTGCTGCTGCACAACGTCGCCGTGAACCTGCCCGAGCGCGTGGCCGACCGGCTGGTCGTGGTGGACGCGGCGGCGTGGGAGAGCGTCGGCGAACTGGCGACGCAGCCCGCGTTGACCGGCGGCGTGTCCGTCGCGCCGCTGGCCCCCGACGCGCCGGAGGACGCGCCGCGCGTGCGGTCGGCCCGGCTCGACAAGGAGCTGGAGGCCGTGCCCGCGTTGCAGGGCATGAAGCTGTCCGTCGTCCGGGTGGACGCGCCGGGTCGCGGTCACCGGGCGTTGGCCGGACTGGTGCGCCTGCTGCGCCGGGATCGCCCGCACGTGTTCCTGGAGTTCTCGGCGACGGCCACGGAGAGCCTCGGCGACGACCCGGTGACGGTGCTCAAGGAGTTCCGCATCTGGGGCTACGACCTGGTGCCGGTCGCGACCCGCGAGGCCGCGTCGCCGGAGCAGATCGTGGCGGCGATGGAGGGGCTGCGGACCATCTCGCTGTGGCTGCGACCGCGTCCGGTGCAGGCCAAGCCGGCGGCCCCGCAGGTCGCCGTGCCGGTCCGCGAGCCGTCCGCGGACCCCGCTACAGCCCGCTGACCAGGCGATTTGACTTCGGGCGTGGTCATGAGTAACTTTTACCGAGTCGCCAGCAAGACCCCGGAACGAGCGGTTGACACCGCGAATCGGGCCGGGTAGAGTTCTGCGGCGTCACTCCCGGAAGCGAACAAGTGGTCTAGAAGGCCGCCTCGGTTCCACGGAGAAAACAAGCAAACTGAATGCGAAGCGAGTTTGGCGCGGAGCGAAGAGACCGGAAACGGCCGATTTGACACCGCGAAAACGAACGAGCTAAGCTTCAAACACAAGCGAAACACAAAGCCCCGGAATGAACCGCGGTAAGACGCGGAACACGATGGTGAGCGCGTGTTCTTTGAGAACTCAACAGCGTGCCGAATAGCCAGTAAATTTATGAACCTCGTCAAGAGGTTTCCTT
>NZ_JBBEGC010000077.1:0-34101 GCF_037401995.1 Saccharothrix sp. CCNWYY140 | reverse complement strand
TTCGGGCGGGCCATACGGTGGGGGAACCGAGGCCCTCCACTTGTAGGTAACACCTACCGCGCGCTGCGCGCGCGAGGACCGCGCTGCGCGCGTGACAAGCGGCGCGGCCGGTGTGCTGTGGGGCGCGTGGGCCTGCGGCTGGCGGGTGGGACCGGCGTGAGGGTGGTGTGGGGCGCGTGGGTGGTGCGTTGCCGGGTGGGTTGTGGGTTTTGTGGTTTTAGGGGAGTAGTCGGCGGAGTAGTAGGTCTAGGCGGGCGTTGTGGTGGTCTGGGCGTAGGCGGGTGCTGCCTGTGAGGGTGGCTAGGCCGTGTAGGGCGCTCCATAGGGTTTCGGTGAGGGTTTCTACGTCGTCTTGGCCTGCCAAGGGTTTTACTACTGCTACGAAGGCGCCGAAGGCCGCTTTTAGCTCTTGTGGGGAGTCTGGGGTGCCGAAGGGGATGTTGGTGCGTTGCACGAACATCGCGTCGTAGAGGGCAGGGCAGGTTTTCGCGAAGTCCAGGTAGGCCTCGGCTACTGCTCGTAGGGCTTCTGCTGGGTTGTCGGGGTGGGCTGCTCGGGCTTCGGTCAGAGTTTTTGCCAGGTCGCCGCAGCCGTCCACGGCGACCGCCGAGACGATGGCGTCCTTGCCCTTGAAGTGGCTGTACAGCACGGGCTGGCTGTACTCGACGCGTTCGGCCAGTCGTCGTGTGGTCACTGCTTCCCAGCCTTCCGTCTCGGCCAGGTCGCGGGCGGCGGCGACGATCAGGCGGTGGCGGTCGGCTCGTTCGCGTTCTCGTCGCTGTTGGATGGACACAGGTCGAGGCTAGCACTGCTAGACAAACGAGCGGTGGTGTGACTAGTGTTGCTCGTGTCGCTAGCAGTGCTAGGAAGTGGAGCATGGATATGAAGCGTCTCAACACCGTTCTTGCCTCGTTGGTGGTTCTTGCGGGCTTCTACTTTGGTCTGAGCTTTTTGATCGGTGGGGCTGATGTGGCTGCTGGGTTTGGGATCTCGCCCTGGCCTACGGACGAGGGGGCTGGGTACTACATCGTCAAGGGCGTGCGGGACATCGCGTACGGGCTTACCGCGCTGGTCCTGCTGGTCATGGGGCACCGCAAGGCCCTGGGGTTTGTGATCTTGGCCGATGCGGTCATCCCGATCGGCGACTGCATCGCGGTGATGACCCACGGTGGGACGGTGGGGTACGCGTTGGGTGTGCACGGGTCGGCGGCGGTGTTGGTGATCCTGACGGGCGTGCTGCTGTTGGTTGAGCAGCGTCGCAAGTGATCAGGGGCGGCCGGCCATCAAGCCCATTCGGTACGCCATCGCGATGGCTTGGGTTCGGTCGTGCAGGCCCAGTTTGGCTAAGGCGTGGGAGATGTGCGACTTGACTGTGGCCTGGCTGCGGTGGATGGCCTTGGCGGCCTGGTCGGTGGTCAGGCCGCTGGCCAGGAGGCGCAGGACCTCTAGTTCTCGTGCGGTGAGGAGTTCGAAGCGGGCGGTGCCTTGGGGGGTTGGGGTGGGGAGGCGGAGGGTGAGTTGGTCCAGGACGTGGCCGGCTAGTGAAGGGGCTACGAAACCCTTGCCCTCGGCTACGGCGCGGACTGCCTCTACGACGTGTCTGGCGGAGTCGCTGCACAGGAGCAAGCCTCTGGCACCGTCTCGGATCGCGCGTTCCAGCTCGTCGGCGGACGCCTCTCGGCACAGCACCACGACGGGTAGGCCGGTGAACTCCGGGCCGGCGTGGCCGCCGACGACCAGGTCCGGTTGGGTGTGGTGGCGGATGTCGGCCAGGTCGTCGCCTGGTGCGGTCTCGCCTACCACGGTGATGTCCGGTTGGGCGTCGAGCACTATCCGCAGGCCGGTGCGGATCAGTTCGTTGTCCTCGTCCAGCAGCACCCGGTAGGGCGGTGCCGCGCCGTTGCGGCACGTCTGTGAAGCCATCCACTCGCCCCCTAACGCAAATCCGGTGGGCAGGGCCCGATGATGCCTCCCGCGATGTGGGAACCGCATCGGCGCGGCCCGGATCGGCGGTACCACCGGCTTCGGGGTTCCGCCGACCCGGACCGGCCGGGTAGCGCGCTGTGACCGGGGCCTCACCTGTACGGCGGTTGCAGGGTGGGGGTGGTGTGGGGGCGGCGCAGCTGGTCCACGGCGGCGGGCAGGGTGTGTGAACGGTCTCGTGGGGCCAGGGCGCTGAGGGTGCCTCGGTGTTCGCGGTACCAGGACAGGCGGCCGGAGCGTCGGGTGGTCAGTTCGCGTACTTGGTCTCGGTAGCGGTCTACGACTCGTTGCACGGCTGTGGTCGGGTCGGCTGTTGGGTCGGCGCCTTTGCTGTGCAGGCGGACCAGGGCGGCTACGCGGTATCTGTTGTGGGGTAAGGGTTCTAGTAGGCCCGCGTCTACCAGGCGCTCGGCTGTGCAGCGTGCGTTGCCTTCGGTGGTGTCCAGGAGGGCTGCCACTGTTGTTGCGGTGACGACCGGTAGGTCTAGTTCGGCTAGCAGGGTTAGTGCTGTGACTGCCGTTTGGTCGCCCTCGGCTTGCAACCGGTGTGTGCAGGTGGTGAGGAGTTCCTGGATGCCGGTGAGGACTTCTAGGCGTTGGCTTGGGTCGGCCAGGCGGTCGGCCAGGTCGGCGATTGTCCACTCTGGACGGGAGGCTAGGCGGCCTCCGGCTGCTCGGACGGCTGGGGGGAGGCATTCGCACCATGTGGCTACGGTGGCGGCGTGGTGGGGTTCGGCGTCTACGCGTTCTGCGCCTACTACTTGGCGTAGCAAGCCTATGGCGGCTGCGATTGGAAGTCGGCTCAGTCGTAGTTGGCGGTAGCCGTCTGCTGCGCCTGTGGCGGTGCGGCTGGTCAGGACGGCTGTGCAACCCGGTGGTAGCAACGGTTTTACCTGGTGTAGGTCGCGGACGTCGTCCAGCACCAGGAGGATTCGGCGGGCTGTGGTCAGGGTTGCCCACTGTGCGGCCAGGTCGTGGTTGGGGTGAGTGCCGAAGGCGGTGAGGACTGTGGCTAGGGCGTCGGTGGGGTTTAGTGGGGTGTCGGTCGAGCCGCGCAGGTTCAGGTATAGGCGGCCGTCGGGGAAGTGGTCGGCGACTGCGTGTGCTGCTCGTAGGGCTACTGCGCTTTTGCCGGTGCCGGCCATGCCGTGGACCGTGCACACTGCGCCGTCTCGCAGGGCAGACGCCACCGCCTTGACCTCGTTTTCGCGGCCGTGGAAGACCGGGTCGGGCGCGGGTAGGAGGTTTGGTGCGGGAGGTGGGGGTGGGGTGGTGCGGAGGACGACGTCTTCGGCGAGGATGCGGCGCTGTAGGTCGCGTAGGGGTTTGCTGGGTTCCACGCCCAACTCGTCGATGAGCAGTCGTCGCAGGTCGCGGTATGCGCCCAGGGCGTCGGCCTGTTGTCCTGAGCGGTACAGGGCCACCATCAGGTGTTCGTGCAGGCGTTCCCGCAGTGGGTGTTGGGAGATGATCAGCTTCAACTCCGGCAGCACCTCGTCGGGGTCGCCCAGTTCGATGCGGAGTCCTAGGCGCATTTCCTCGACGGTGAGGCGGGATTCCTCCAGTCGCGCCCGTTCGGCCATGACTGATTGGGTGAATGAGATGTCCGCCAAAGGCTCGCCGCGCCACAGGTCGACGGCCGCTGTGAACGCCTCCAGCGCGCCCGGCAGGTCGTCCGCCGCCCGTCGCGCGCGGCCCAGGCCCACCAGTCGCTGGTACTCCAGCAGGTCCAGGGCTTCGGGCGGGACCGTGAGCTGGTAGCCGCCGGGGCGGGTGACCAGCGCGTTCCCCTCCTCGCCGAGAGCGGCGCGCAACCGCCACACGCAGCCCGCCAGCAGGTTCTTCACCCGCGCGTACGGACGGTCGCCCCACAGCTCGGCGTGCAGCTGGGCCACCGGGACCACGCGGTTGGCGTGCAGCAGCAGGACCGCCAGCAGCGTGCGCTGCTTGGTCGACCCGATCGACCGCCACCTGTCGCCGGAGCGGAACTCGACCGGCCCCAACAATCGGAACCGGATTCCGCCGAACGCCGGAGTCGCCAACGATCCTCCCCAGTCGGGTCGTCGGAATAACCGTGGTGGTCAACAATCGCACAGCGGCATTCCGGGAAACACCCGGACAATGGTGGGAGAACACCTCCACCTAAGGCGCTGTCACGCCTTGGGTGGTTACCTCGGAAGACGAGCGCGCCTCCACTTTCGGAGGAGACGCGACCAGCGCGGCCAGGGCGAGCCGGTCGACCTTGCCGTTGGCGTTGACCGGGAACGCGTCGAAGTGCCGGTAGGCGAAGGGCAGCATGTAGACCGGCAGCCGGCGGCCCGCGGTCTCCGCCAGGTCGCGGTCCAGGCCGGGGGTGCCGGTGTAGCAGGCGTGCAGGACCAGGTCGCCGCCGTCGCCGGGCACCGCGACCACCACGGCGTCGTGCACCCGCTCGTGCCCGCGCAGCACGCCCTCGATCTCGCCCAGCTCGACCCGGTAGCCGCTGATCTTGACCTGGTGGTCCACCCGGCCCACGTGCACCAGCACGCCGCCCTCCTCGCGGACCCGGTCGCCGGTGCGGTACCAGGACTGCGAGGTCGGGTCGCCGGGCGGGGAGAACCGGCCGGTGTTGGCCGTCGGGTCCACGTAACCGTCGAACCGCTGTTCGCCGCGTACGTACAGCTCGCCTTCAGGGGCGGGGCGGCCGTCCTCGTCCAGTACCACTGCGTCCACGTGGGGGAAGACGCGGCCGATCGGCAGTGTGCCGTTGGACGTCTGCGGCCACCGGGCGGGGTCGGCGGGGAGGCGGTAGTCGGTGACGGTGATCGTGGTTTCGGTGGGGCCGTAGACGTTGACGATCGTGCTGTTGGGGGCGGCGGTCGCCCATGCCTTGGCCTGTTCGTGGGTCAGGCGTTCGCCGCCGAAGATGCTCCAGCGCAGGCCGGGCATGACGTTGGGGCGCAAGGCGCGTAGTCGGCGGGCGATGGAAATGACGGAGGGGACGGAGAACCAGTGTGTGATGCCGCAGCCGGCGACGAACCGCACTGGGACCAGGAGTTCGTCGGCCTGTGGGACCACGACGGTCGCGCCGGATGTCCAGGACGCGAACAGGTCGAAGACGGAGATGTCGAAGGTCAGGTCCGCTGCCTGGGACAGCCGTGCGCCGGGGCCTACCTCGTAGCGTTCGGCGCAGAACGGCAGGTAGGTGGCTAGGTTGCGGTGCCTGATCGGGACGCCTTTGGGGGTGCCGGTCGAGCCGGAGGTGAACAGCACGTAGGCCACGCCGTCCGGGTTGTCCGGGATCGGGCCGTGGTGGGGTGGCGGGAGGTCTTTGAGGGTGGTGGTTGTTGTTCGGGTGCCGGCTATGACCGCGTCGGCGGTTTCCGCGCCTCGGTCGTCGACCACGAGGACGTCTACGCCGGTTTGCGCGCACATGTACCTGTTGCGTGCCACGGGGAATGCCGGGTTCAGGGGGACTACCGTCGCGCCGAGTCGTAGTGCGCCCAGGTATCCGGCGTAGGCGGGGAGGCTGCGGGCGGCTAGCAGGCCTACCGCGCGTGGGGTGCCGCTTTCGGCGAGTCGTGCGGCGGTGCGGTCGGCCAAGTCGAGCAGTTCGCGGTAGGTAAGGGTGTGGTCGCCGACCTCCAGGGCCGTGAGGTCGGGGTGTTTTGCGGCGGTTTCGGCGATGCGGGCGAACAGCGTCACGGGGTCCTCCTGAGGCGGCGGACGGCGTCGGCTACCGCGGGGCTGTGCACGACACCCCAGTGGTCGGTGTTCACCCGCACGACGTGGGTGTCTCCGGCGAGCCTGGTGCGCCAGTGGTCCACGTCGGCGTCGGTGATGTCGGCGGCGATCACGACGGCGGGCGCGGCGACGGTCCGGGTCGAGGTGTGGGCGGCGCCGGCTCGGGCGTGGCGGCGGTAGGCGTGCCAGCGTTCGACCAGCGCCCAGGCGGGGACTTCCGCGCCGGCCACGGCCAGGCAGGCGGCCAGGGCGCGGACGGCCAGGTCTTCGTCGTCGCTGCTGGGCGGTGCGATGTCGGGGGGCAGGTCGAGGGAGGCGGCGAAACCGGCCGGGGTGGGGTGGTCGGGGTGGCCGGTCGGGGGTGGGGTGTCGATGAGCAGGAGGGCGGTGTCGGTGGCCAGCTCGTGGGCCACCAGGCCGCCGAAGGACCAGCCGGCGACGACGTCGGGTCTCAGGCCGGCGGCGTCGAGGTCGGCGCGGTAGGTGGCGGCCAGGTCGGTGACCGTGGTGTGGGTGGTGCGGTCCTGGGAGGCGGTGATGTGCCAGTCGGGGAGGGCGTCGACGAGCGTGCGGAAGTCCTGGGGTGAGCCGCCGGCGCCGTGGACCAGGTGCAGGTGCGGGCCGTTGGTGTCGTTGAGGACGACCAGGGTGGTGTCGGGGGTGGTGGTGCCGGCGAGTTGTTCGGTGATGCGGCGCGGGGTGGGGTCGGCGAGCCAGGTGACCAGGTCGAGGCGGGTGCCGGTGGCGGTGTCGAGCGCGGCGGCCAGGTGGAGGACGGTGAGGGAGCTGCCACCGTCGGCGAAGAAGTCCTGGTCGGGGGTGGTGGGTGGGTGGCCGAGGACTTGTTCCCAGGCGTGGACGACCGCTGGGGCGAGGACTTGTTCCCAGGCGGGGACTGCTGGGACTGGGGCTGGCTGTGGCCTCCGGCCCCCGGTTCCATTGTCCCATGAGGGACCGACAAAACCGGGGGTGGCGGGAGTGGGGCGGGTGTCGGTGGTTTTGGTGCGGGTGGGGAGGGAGGTGATGGGGTGGTGCGGGTCGGCGGCCAGGACGGTGTCGAGGTCGTGGAGCAGGCGCAAGGCGGTGCTGCGGTCGTAGCGGTCGGTGTTGTACTCGGTCTCGACGACGATGCCGGTGTCCGTGTCCCAGTAGCCGAGGGTGAAGTCGGTTCGGGCGGCGCGGTTGGGGCTTTGGTGTGCGGTCAGGGGGATGGTGCCCAGGTGTAGGCCGGCGGAGAGGGGACCCAGGTAGGTCAGGACGATCGGGGGCATGTCGCCCAGGGCCGCCCTGGTGGGGTCCGGGAGTTCGGCGAAGACCTTGGGGTAGGGCGCGGCCTGGTGGGAGAGCAACTGCCACAGCGAGTCGCGGGCTCGACCGACCACGTCGGTGACGGTGTCGTCGTCGGTGACGGTGGCTCGGGCCACCACCAGGTTCGTCAGGTAGCCGACGAGCTTCTGGTCGCGGGCGGTCAGACGGTTCGCGGCAGGGGTGCCCACCGTGACGTCGCCGCCGGCGCCGCCTCGGGCCAGGACGGCTTGTAGTGCGCCCAACACGACCGCGAACGATGTGGTGCCCGCTGTTTTGGCGTGGACGTCCAGGCCGTGCGTGGCCTCGGGGCTGAGGGTGTAGCGCAGGGTTGTGCCCGGACTGCCCGGTCTGGCACGGGTGGGGCGGTCCGGGGCGACAGTCACCGCGGAAGCGCCGTCCAGCGCGGTCCGCCAGTGCTCGACGGCCTTGCGCCACTTGCCCCGCTCGCCGGCGGCGTGCTGGTCGGCGGCGTACTGGGCGAAGGAGGGGGCGGTCTCGAAGGTCGGGTGGTCGCCCCGCAAAGCCTGCTCGTAGGCGGTGGAGAGGCCGTCGAGGACCAGGCGGATGGCCCAACCGTCCACAATGGAGTGGTGGGCGGTGAGGAGCAGTTCGTGCTCGTCGGCCACTTGGACGGTCACCAGGCGGGCCAGGGGCGGGTGGTCCAGCGGCAGGGGCTCGTCGTGGACCTCCTCGGCGATCCGCGCCAGCAGAGAAGGGACCGGGAGCGAGCCGGGGTCGTCCACGACGACCGAGCGCACGGGCGCGGCCACCCCCTCCGTCACGACCGCACGCACCGCGCCGTCCGTCGAGACCAGGGCCATGCGCAGGGCGTCGTGCCGGTCCACCACCGCCTGCCACGCCGTGCGCAGCGCGGTCGGGTCCGGCGGCGACGCGCAGCCCAGCCGCCACGTGACGTGGTAGACCGACTTGCGCGCCGCCCGCTGGTGCACCCACCACAGCGCCTCCTGCGCCGGGGTGGCCGGGACCTCCGTTAAAGCCGGCACCTCAGTCACGGGCGGCCTCGAACTGCGCGGTCAGCTTCTTGCGGTCCACCTTGCCCACCGTGGTCAGCGGGATGGTGTCGCGGCGGTGGAAGCCGCGCGGGTGCATGTACCGGGGGAGACCGGCCAGCAGCTCGGCGAACTCCGCCGCGGGCACCTCCGCCCCCGTGTACAGGGCGTGCAGGTCCACCTCGCCGTCGGCGGCGGTCACGGTGATCACCACGACCTCGACCACGGCGGGGTGCTTGCGCAGCGCCGACTCGATCTCGCCCAGCTCGACCCGGTTGCCGCGGATCTTCACCTGCTCGTCGATGCGGCCCAGCAGCACCAGTTCGCCGTGCTCGATCCGGCACCGGTCGCCGGTGCGGTAGTAGTGCGCCGGTGTCAAGGGCTCCGACCCGTCGTACAGGGCGCCCCGCCCGTCCTCGAACCGCACGAACCGGCCCACGTTCTCGCCCGGGTCCAGGTAGCCGGGGAACCGCTGCCGGCCGCGCAGGCACAGCTCGCCGTCGTCGGAGGCCCGCAGGTCCTCGTCCAGCAGCACCCAGTCCACGTTCGGGAACGGGTGCCCCAGCGGGATGTACCGGTTGGACACGTCCGGCCAGTCGGCGCGGTCGCGCGGCACCACGTACCCGGTCACGATGACCGTTGCCTCCGACGGCCCGTAGCAGTTCTGGACCTTCGAGTTCGGCGCCGCCGCCGACCACGCCTCCGCCTGCTCGAAGGTCAGCCCCTCGCCGCCGAACTGGCTGCTGCGCAGCGTCGGCATCGACCCCGGCGCCAGCGCCCGCAGCCGCTTGGCGAACGAGATCAGCGACGGCACCGACAGCCAGTGCGTGAGCTGCTTCTCGTTGACGAACTTCACCGGCGTGAACACGTCGCTGTGCTGGGCGACGCACAGCGTGGACCCCGACGCCAACGCGCCGAAGATCTCGATCACCGACCCGTCGAAGGACATCTCGAACGTCTGCGACACGCGCGCGCCCGGCCCGAAACCGAACCGGGGGACGATCTCGTCCAGGAACGAGTCCATGCAGTCGTGCGTGACCTGCACGCCCTTGGGCTTGCCGGTCGTGCCGCTGGTGAAGATCAGGTACGCCACGTCGTCCGGCCCGCGCTCGGCCTGCGGCGGCACGGCCCCGCCGTGGGGGGACAGCATGGGCCGCCACCGCTCGCCGGTCAGGTCGAGCACCTGGCCGGGCGTCTTCTGCCGGTACTCGCCCGCGTCCGCGCCCGAGGTGTCGTCCACGACGGTCAGCTCCAGGCCGGCGTCCTCGGTGATGGTCAGGTTGCGCAGGGCCGGCGCGGCCGGGTTCAGCGGGACCGCGGTGGCCCCCAGCCGCAGCGCCGCCAGGTAGGCGACGTAGCTGACCGCGCAGCGGGACGTCAGCAGGCCGACCTTGGTGGGCGACGCCCCGCCCAGCGCCCCGCCCAGCGCCTCTGCCATGCGCGCGGACATCCACTCGGCCGCGTTCTCCAGCTCCGCGTAGGTGAGGTCGACCCCGTTCACCTCCAGGGCCATCCGGTCGGGGTTGGCGCGGGCGGCGGTCCGGAACCGTTCGTAGAGGGATCGGGTCGTCATCGTGCTGTCCTTCCCGGTGACGGCAGGACCCGGTCCTGGCCGCTCTCGATGTGCAGGAGGTTGCGAAACGTGAGCTCGACGAGGGTGTCCCGGGGCCGCCCGCGCCGAGCGGAGTCCACCGCGAACCGCAACGCCCCGGGCAGCTGCCGCCAGGCGTCGGCCGCGTCCTCCGCCCCGGCCCGCCGGTACCGGAACACGTGGTGCCCGGCCGCGCTCCACAGGTCGTCCAGGCACCCGGCGGCCCCGATCGGGTCCTGCTGGAACCGCTCGGCCAGGAACGGCAACACCTCGGCCGCCCCTCTCAGCCACCGCTCGCCGCCTTGTCGTACCCCAGTGGGAGAATGGAGACGGGGGCCGGAGGCCACGCCCGCCGCCGCACCAGGCTCACGCCGAAGCCACTTGCGCCCGCTCTCCGGCGCCGCGACCATGTGCCCGAACACCAGCGAGTCTCGGCGCACCTGCTCAGGCGACAACACCTCAGGCCCGTCCATCGCGCGCAACAGCACCGCGGTGTTCAAAACCCCCTCGAACGGCCGCTGCTCCCCGGTCGGCAGCAACCCGGCGAAGTGGTCCACCACGTGCCACGAGTCCCCCGACCGCCCCGCGACCAGCAGCCAGTGCGGCGCGGTCGCGGAGGTCTCGTACGACGGCGACCACGGCAGCCGGGCGTTGTCCACCACCACGACCACCCGCCCCCACCGATCCAGCTCGGCCTCCAGCCCCGCCACGGTCTCCGGAGAAGCGGTGTACCGCAGGACCGAGCCGTCCGGCAGGACGTCCAGAGGCGTGCGGTGGTGGGAGAAGGCGAGGTCGTCCGGCCGCACCGCCAACCGCACGGACTCCGCGAACCGGTCCGCCGCCGTGTCGTCGGCAGAAACCAGATAGGCCAACAGGTTCGCCGTGTAGCAACTCAGGCCGGAGAACACGACACCTCCCGGTAAGCGCAACTCGCCGGCACGGGACTCGGCAACCGGTGCCACCGCAACCCGTGCCACACGCCCGTGGCCTGCCCGACCTCCACCGGCACCGTCCACGGCAGCCCGCCGATCCCCGTCCCCTCCGCCTTCACGCACGCCTCCTGCGCGCTCCACATCCACGCGAACTCGACGTCCACAGTGGACAGTGCCTTCAGCTCCACCAGGGCGGTCGGCGTGCAGCACCGCCGCAACATCCCCTCCGACACCGGCAACGGCGGCTGCACGTCCACCCCGACGTCGACCCCCAACCCGACCGCCGCCGCGATCCACCCACCGTCGTGCGACAAGCTCACCGACAGCTCGGGCCACCCCGCCAGGTACGGCTGCCCGCTGTCCCGCGACGACACCGGCACCAGCGCGGCCTCCGGCGCCACCGACCCGAGCAGCCGCGCCAACAATCCCCGCGCCGCCAACCCGGCCGAAGCGCACGCCGCCCGCTCCACCGCCGCGAACACCCCCGGAGCCACGGCGAACACCCCCGAAACGGCCCCGAAAACACCCGAAGTCATCGCAACAACCCCTCCGCGTGCTCGGCGATCCCGGCCAACATCGCCCCCGAAGCACCCCCGGCCACCCCGAACATCGCCGCCTCGGCCCGCAACCCCGCCAAACCCCCGTCGGCGAACGACGAGGCACCCACGAGTTCCGCGCACACCGCCAGCACCCGGTCCAGCCCCTCGGCCACGGCGACCTTCACCACCATGCTGTCCACCAGGTCCCCCTCGCGGAACGACGAGCACAACGCCTCCACCCGCCGCGCCTCCACGAGCCCCCGCGCGAACCGGTCCCGCACCACGGCGTTGTCCCACGCCACCCCGGACCCCAACGGCCGCGCCAGCAACTCCCGCCGGGTCGCGGCCAACACCCGCCGGCACAGCGCGGCGGCCCACAACGCACCCGCCAACCGCTCGGTCGCCACGTGCCGCGCGAACACCGCCAACCCCCGCCCCGGCGCGCCCACGACCCAGTCCCGCCCCAGCGACACCCCGGAGAACTCCAGGTGCCCCACCCCGGCCCCGGCGAACGCCGCCCCGGCCGGCACCCGCGTCACCCCGGGCGTGTCCAACGGCACCAACACCCACAGGAAACTGGTGAAGTGCCGCTGCGGCCGGTGCCGGGCCAGGACCAACGCATAATCGGCGAAGACCGCATTGGTGATCCACCGCTTGCCGCCGTCCACCACGACCGAGTCCGCAGACAGCCGCGCGGTCGTCGTCAGGTCCATCAGGTCCGACCCCGCCGCGCCCGCGTCCGTGGCCGCCAGCGCCAGCACGACCGAGCCCTCCGCCGCCCGCGCACACACCTCGCCGACCGGCCCGACCGGCCCGTGCGAGCGCAAGATCGGCAACGCGGTGGCCACCTGCACGCACACCGACAGCACGACCCCCAGCGGGTACCGGGCGTCCAGGTCGGGCAGCAGCTCCCGCAGGACCTCCACCGGCCGGTCCCGGGCCAGCACCCCGGACCGGCCCAGGGAAGCCCACACCGCGCGCGCGTCGACGTCGAGGACGGCCTCAGGCAAGGCGGACCTCCGGGTCCAGCAGCACGGCCACCCCGTTGGCCAGCCGCAACCGGTCGTCGGCGTAGTTCAGCGACGCCGACCGCAGGTCCCGGAACACCCGCTCCAGCCCCAGCGCCGACCCGCGCAGGTAGCCGTGCCGCAGCCCGACGACCTCCACCAGCTGGTCCACCGCCGCGAAGCACTGCGACGCGGCCTGCACCTTCAGCGTGTTGACCAGCATCCGCACCGGCGGCGCGGACAGGTCCGCCGAGCCCTCCACCGCGCCCACGGTGTGCCGCAGCAGGGCGTGCACCACCTCCAGCCGCCCGCGCACGCCCGCCAACCGGGTCAGCAGCAGGTCGGATTCGGTGTCGAACTGCTTGCGCCCCTCCGGCGACCGGATGTGCCCGACCACCCGGGACAACGCGCCCGCCGCCGCGCCCAGCCACGCCGCCGCCCACCCCAGGTGCGCCAACGGCCCGAAGGTCGCCGTCACGATGTCGCGGAACCCGCCGCGCGCACCCACCACCTGCGTCACCGGCACCGCCCCGGTCAACCGCATCGGCACGCTGCGGGTGGCCCGCATCCCCAGCGGGTCCCAGCCGCCCAGCACCGACACCTCCAGCTGGTCGCGCCGCGCGTAGACCAGGGACACCTGGCTGGGCGAGGCCGCGTCCGGGGCCAGCGCGGTGATCAGGTAGGCGTCGGCGTGCTCGCCGCCGGTCACGATCGGCGCGTCGCGGTCCACCCGCAGCACCTCGTCGTCCCCGGTCGTCGCCGACTCCGACACCAGCAGGTGCCCGCCCTTGCCGCGTTCGGTGGTCACCGACCCCAGGTACAGCTCGCCGCGCCCCAGCGCGGGCAGCACCTCCTCGCGCAGCGACGGACCGGCGTGCCGGACGAGCGTCGCCGCCTGCTGGCAGTGCATGGCGAACACCATCGCCACCGACATGTCCTCGCGGGCCAGCCGCTGGGTCACGTCCACCACCTCGGCGTACCCGCCGCCCATGCCGCCGTGCTCGCCCGGCACCACCAGCCCGAGCAACCCCGACGACCGCAATGCCTCCAGCGACCGCACCGGGAACCGCGCCTCGGCGTCGGCCTCGGCGGCCTCCTCGGCCACGACCGCCAGCACCTCCTCCAGCGTCAGCACTGGCGCGCCCCCGAGATCGCCGCCCACAGGCTGCCGGCCGTGGCGAAGGTGGTGTCGGTGAGCAGCTCGTCGGGCAGCGACACCTGGTAGGTGTCCTCGATGGCGAACAGCAGCTCGATGGCCTGCATGGAGTCCAGGCCCAGGTCGCGCAGCGACGATTCCAGCGTGAGCTCGGCGCCGCCCGCGTACTTCAGGAACGGTCGCAGCATGTCCGCGAAGCGGGGATCCACTTGTCCATCACTCCCAGTCGTGATCGGTGGGCTGCTCCCGGCGCAGCGCCAGGGCGGAGACGTCCAAGACCCGTCCACTTCGGACGGTCACCTCCAGGGGCGGCGGGTGCCCCAGGAACGCCACGAGGCTCGCGTACAGGCCGTAGGCGCCGACGTTCGGCACGGCCAGCACGTCACCGGGCCGTGCGTCCACGACGTCCACGCCCCGGCCCCAGGTGTCCAGCGGCGTGCACAGCGGCCCGGCGACGATCGCGCCGGTCAGCCGCTCCCGGCCCTCCAGGCTGAGCAGGGTCGGCACCATCGGCGGCAGCCGCCGCAGCCCGGACATGCCGCCCAGGTGGTTGATCCCGGACTCCAGCACCAGCACGGGCGTGCCGTGCGAGACCTTGGCGTCCAGCACGCGGGTCAGCAGCCGGCCCGCCGTGGCCACCAGGTAGCGGCCGGACTCGAACGCCACCGCGGGCCGCCCGTCCCGCCAGCCCGGGAACGCCGAGTCCAGCAGGTCGGCCACCCGCCCGGACAGCCCGCCGAACACCGGCAGCGCCCCGGCGCGGGCGAAGGGCGCGCCGAACCCGCCGCCCAGGTCCAGCACCTCGACCTCCCACCCGCACGCGTCGGCGAGCTTGCGGGCGGTCGTGGCGGCCTGCGTGAACTGGGCGACCAGGGCGTCCTCGTCGGTCAGGTTGGTGCCCATGTAGAGGTGGAACCCGGCGGGCGTGGCCGCGTCCCGCGCGCCGAACAGTTCCGGCCGGGCCAGCACCCACTCCGCGTCCGCGCCGAACTGCGACGCCACCCCGGTCATCGTCAACCCCTGCCCGGGAACGGGGGCGCTGTCGTTGACCCGCAGCAGGAACCGCGCGTCGCCGGGGGAGAGCCGGTCGAGCTGGTCGATGGCGTGCGGCGAGTCCACCGAGAACCACCGCACCCCGCGCCCCAGCGCGTCGGCGACCTCGGCGTCCCGCTTGCCTGGCCCGGTGTAGAGCACCTCCGAGGGCGCGAAACCCGCTGCCAGGGCCACGTCCAGCTCACCGGTCGAGCACACCTCGGCGTGGCACCCGGCCGCCCGCAGCGCCGCGACCACCGACGGGTGCGGGTTGGCCTTGAGCGAGTAGTACAGCCGGCTCGGCGACGGCAGCGCGGCCCGCAGCAACGCCACCGAGCGGTCCACCTCGTCCAGGTCGTAGACGTACGCCGGAGTCCGCATCACAGGCCCTCCGCCAGCGCCCGCCGGTCGATCTTCCCGTTGCGCGTCAACGGGATGTCCTCGACCAGCACACACCGGCCGGGGACCTTGAACTCCTCCAGCTCCGCCCGCAACCCGATCAACACCCGCTCGGGAGCGACCTCGCCGGCCACGAACAGCACCGCGCCCTCCCGGCCGTCCCCGGGCGGCAGCACGGCCGCCGACCGCACGCCCGCGACCCGGTGCGCGGCGGCCTCCACCTCGGTCGCGCTGACCCGGAAGCCGCGCTCCTTGTAGAGGTCGTCGCGGCGACCGGAGAAGTACAGGTAGCCGTCCTGGTCCAGGTGCCCGTAGTCACCGGTGTGCAGCTGCGGGAACAGGCCCTCCACCAGCCGGAACCGCTGCGCGGTCAGCTCCGGCCGCCGCCAGTACCCGGCCATCACGTTCGGGCCGCGCACCACGATCTCGCCGACCTCGCCGGGCGGCAGCCGCCGGCCGTCCTCGCCCACGGTGAACACCTCGGTGCCCGGCAGCGCCCGCCCGCACGCACCCGGCCGGCGCAGGTCCTCGTCCGGCGGCATGATCGTGGCCCGCTTGCACTCGGTCAGCCCGAACATCAGCTGCACCCGCAGCCCCGGTACGAAGGAACGCAACTGCCGCAACGGTTCCTCCGGCATCGCCGCGCCCGTGTTGGTCACCAGCCGCAACGGCGGCGGCTGGTGACCAGGCCGGGACAGCAGGCGTGCCAGGCCCTTCGCCATCGCCGGCACGGCCGGGAGCACGGTCGCGCGGTGCGCCACCAACTCCCGCAGCAGTCGCGGCCCGGCGTCCTCCGCGGTCGCCAACCGCACGCACGCGCCCGACAACAGCCCGAGGAAAACCTGGTAGAGCCCGTAGTCGAAGGACAACGGCAACGCGCAGAACACCACGTCGTCCGCCCGGTACCCCAACACCGACTGGATCGCCGTGGCCGCGAACACCACCTGGGCGTGCGTGGACACCACGGCCTTGGGCCGCCCGGTGCTGCCGGAGGTGTAGATCAAGCACACCGGGTCCACGGCCAGCACCGGCGCATCAACCGCCGAAGCGTCCGGAGCCGACCGGACCTCCGCCAGGGTCACCGTTTTGACCCCGCGCTGCACGGCGGCGACCTGCGCGGCCGGGTCGTCGGTGACCAGCACGGCCGGTTCGCAGTCCTCCAGCACGTGCACCAGCGCCGCGACCGGCGTCCGCTCGTGCACCACGCTGAACACCGCCCCGGACCGGGCGCACGCGAACAGCAGCGCGGGCACGGCGGTGTCGCCCGGCACGCACACCACGACCCGGTCACCCCGCCGCACCCCGAGCCCGGCCAGCAACCCGGCCGCCCGCCGCGCGGCGAGGTCCAGTTCGGCGAAGGTCACCGTCTCGGTCCCGTGGGACAACGCCGGCGCGTCCGGGTGGTCGGCGACGGCCCGGTCCAGCAGGTGGTGCAGCAGCGTCACGGCCGGTCCACCGCCCTCCGGAACAGCCCGGTGAGCGCGTCCACGTCCCGCAGGTCGCTGGTGGCCAGGTCGTCCGGGTCCAGCTCCACCTCCAGCGCCGACTCGACCCGCTCGATCACGTCCACCAGCCGGAACGAGTTGAACTTCGGCAGCTCCCGCAGCGGCCCGGCCACCACCGACGACTCCACGTCCAGCACCGACGCCAGCGCCCCGACCACCGTCGACCGCACGGCCTCGGCCGCCAGCTCCGCGTCCAGGGCGGCGTCGGCCAACAGCAGTTCGTGCACGCGGTCCACCAGCGCGGACGGCATCCCGCCGCCGCGCTGCGCCCGCCGCATGGCCACGTAGGTCTGGGACGCCAACGTCAGCCACGCCCGAGCGCCCTCGGCCGCCCGGCCACCGTCGTCCACGCCCGACGCGGCCAGCCACCGCGCGTGCAGCGCCCGGGTCCGGGCCAACAGCCACACGTCCAGCACCAGGGCGTCCCACCCGGCGGGCCGGTCGCTGTGCTCCCGCACGGCGGCCACGTACCGGTCCACCAGCTCGCCGCCGGCCGCGCGCGCGGTCGCCACCAGCTCACGGTCCACATCGGACGGTGGCAGCGGACCGGCGGACAGCACGAACGCCGACGACTTCGGCACCGCCGCGTCGAGATCGGCCACCCGCCACACGCCCGGCCGCGCGGACCCCCACGGCGTGTCGTTGTGGTAGGCGTCCACGACCACGCCCGACTCGGTCAGCAGGAAGCTGTGCTCCATGTGCTTCTGCCCGAAGTACGGCACCCACGGCATGGTGTGCGCGTCGCCCACCACGTACAGCGGTCCCGAGACGGCGGCCAGCCGGCGCAGCGCCGGGCCGTCCAGCCCGTCCTCCCGGACCGCCACGGACAGGCCCAGCAGCCGGGACGCCTCGGCCAGGCGCGTCTCCACCGGCACGTCCAGCGACGGCGGCCCGTCCGGCGGGAACGCCGGGCGCAACCTCGGCGCGGCGCCCAGCGCCACGTGCGCGCCCCCGCCGTGGTGGCGGTCGGCGACGGCGGCCAGGTTGGCCTGCAAGCAGTCCAGCTCCGCCGCGTGCAGGCCGTCCAGCACCGGCGACCACGTCCGGTCCGCGACCTCGTCCGGCACGGTCACGACCATCACTTCACCCCCGTGAGATCGGCTTCCACCAGGCGCAGGCCGGCGGTGGCGGCGGCCAGCGCACTGTCGTCGGCGGCCAGGTCGCGCACCCGGCCGGCCAGCAGTTGGTCGTAGGCGGACAGGTCGAGCAGGCCGTGCCCGCTCACGCACACCAGCACCCCGCGCTTCGACTCCCGCGCGGCCCGCGCCGCGCCGGCCAGCGCGTGCCCGGATTCCGGCGCGGGCACCACCAGTTCCGACACCGCGAACCGGCGGCCCGCGTCCAACGCCTCCCGCTGGCCCACGGCCACCGCGTCCACCGACCCGTGGTGGCGCATGGCCGACAGCAGCTTGGCCGCGCCGTGGAACCGCAGGCCCGCCGAGTGCGACGCCGGGATGGGGAAGGAACTGCCGATCGAGTACATCGCCTCCATCGGCCCGGACCCGGTCGCGTCCGTGTGGTCGTAGGCGTAGACGCCCCGGGTCAGCTTGGGGGTCGCCGACGACTCCACCGCCAGCAGCCGCACCGCGTCCGCCTCGCCCGCGCGGTGCCGGGCGTGGAAGGGCAGCGCGACACCGCCGAAGTTCGAGCCCGCGCCGACGCTGCCGACCACAATGTCCACCTCGGCGCCCAGGGCGTGGAGTTGGTCGGCGGCCTCCAGCCCGATCACCGATTGGTGCAGGATGCTGTAGTTCTCGCCGCTGCCGATGCAGAACGCCCTACCTTCGCCGCCGCGCGCGTACTCCACGGCCTCGCCGATCGCCAACGCCAGCGAGTTCCCGCCTTCGGTCAACGACGTCAGCCCGCTCGGGCTCGCGTGCACGGTCGCGCCCAGCAGCCGCATCAGACTGCCCCGGTAGGGCTTGTCGCGCAGGCTGCCGCCGACCATGAACACCGTGCAGCGCAACCCGAACGCGGCGCACGCGGCAGCCAGCGCCGTGCCCCACTGGCCCGCACCGGTACCCGTCACCACCTCGGTGACCCCGGCCCGCTTGTAGTAGAACGCCTGCGCCAGCGCGGTGTTGAGCTTGTGGCTGCCCGAGATGTTGCCGCCCTCGTACTTCACGTACACCGGCACGCGGGCGTCGACTTCCTTCTCGAACGCGTGCGCACGCCACAGGGGAGTGGGCCGGTACTTGCGGTACTGCGCCAGCACTTCCTCCGGGATGTCCCACCACTCCCGCAGCGAAATGCTCTGCCGCACCAACTCCAGCGGCAACCCGGTGCTCACCGGGCCCCCGGTCCGCTCCGGCGTGAGGTCCGGCGGCAGGTCGTAGCCGAGGTGCGGCAGCACGCTGCGCCACGCGGCGGTCACCGGTGCTCCTCCACGGCCCGCAGCACCACGTCCACCAGGTCCGACACGACGGTGAACACCTTGCCGGTGAACAGGTCGTCGGGCAGCACCACGTCCAGCTCGTCCTCCAACCGCACCAGCATCCCCAGAAACCCCAGGGAGTTGATCCGCAGCACCGCGCCGTTGAGCGGCTCGTCGTCGGCGATGTCGGCGGGCGTCAGCGACAGCCGGGACTCCCGGATCACCAGCCGCTTCACCGCCAAGGTCACCTCGTCGCGCCTGCTGTGCGTCGTCGTCACCGCGCTCCTCCCGTTCCCCGGACGGCACCCGCGCCCTCGATCGCCCAGCTGTGCGTGAGCAGCGCGGACAGGCCCACCGGCCCGCGCACGTGCAACCGGCCCGTGCTGATCGACAGCTCCGGGCCCAGGCCCATCGTCGGGCCGTCGTGCAGCCGCATGGACCCGTTGACCACCAGCGCGGCGGCGTCGGCCCCGCGCAGGAACTTGCGCACCACAGTGGGATCGGTCGCCGCCACGCCCTCGGTGTGCCGCGAGCCGTGCCGCCGGATGTGCGCGAGCGCGGCGTCCAGGTCCGGCACCGGGCGCAGCCCGAACGACCGGTCCAGGAACTCGCGGCCGTCGTCGTGCCCGGTCAGCGGGATCACCCGCGGATCGTCCGCCGACAGCCGCGGGTCCAGCCGCAGCGCGAACGCGTCGGACCGGGCGGTGAACCGCCGCACCAGCTCGTCGGCCACCTCGTCGTGCGCCAGCACCATCTCCAGGCTGTTGCACGCGGTCGGCTCGGTCAGCTTGGCGTCCAGCGCGATGTCCACCACCAGGTCCAGGTCCGCGCTGCGGTCCACGTACAGGTGGTTGACGCCGCCGCCGCTGGCGATCACCGGGATGGCGGAGGTGGTGCGGCAGTGGTCGATCAGCGACGGGCTGCCGCGCGGGATCAACGCGTCGATGGCGTCGTAGCGGGTGAGCAGCTCGCGGACCATGCGCCGGTCGGTCTCGGCCAGCACGTGCGCCATGTTCGGCAGCCCGGCCGCCACCAAGGCCTCACCGATCACCGCTTGGAGAGCGGTGTTCGTGGCCGCGATCTCCCCACCGCCGCGCAGGATCGCCACGTTCCCGACCGCCACCGGCAGCAACGCGCCCTCCACGGTGACCGTCGGCCGAGCCTCGTAGATCATCAGGACGGTCCCCAGCGGCTTGGGCACTTTGCGCGCGGTGAAGCCGAGCTCCCCGGTGATCGGCGGCCCTTCGGCGGTCACCGCCGGCAGCCACGACTTGACCCGCTCGGCCAGCCCCACCAGCACGCCCAGGTGGTCCTCGGTCAGCCGCAGCCGGTCCACCAGCGACACCGGCAGGTCCTTGGCCACACCCCGCGCCACGTCGGTGGCGTTGGCCTCCAGCACCGCGTCCCAGTGCTTGCCCAGCCGCACCGCCAGCTCGTCGCAGTACGCGGCGTACCGGTCGTCGCCCGGCGGGGGAGCGTCGTCACGCGCGGCGGTCGCGGCGCTCAGGATCTCGTCCACGGTCATCGCGCAACCTCCTCCTCGCGCCCGAGGAACGCGCCGACCGCGGCGGTCAGCTCGGGCAGGTGCTCGGGGTCGAAGACCTCGAAGTGGCTCGCGCGCAACGTCCCGCGCTCGATCCGCCGGGCCAGCTCGTGCCACCGCGCGGCCTCCTCCGGCGGCACACCCTCGTCGGCGCACAGCAGCAACAGCACACGCCCGTCGTAGGGGCGCTCCACCCGGTGCGCGGACAACGCGCGGACGTGCGCCTCGAACGTGCGCACCAACCGGTCCACGGTGTCCTGCGCGGGCCGCGCGCCCAACTGGGACACGATCACGTCCCGGATCGCCCCGTCACGCTCCACAGTGGACGGCCACGGCTCCGGCGAGCTGTCCACCACGACCAGGTCCGGCGTCACGCCGCGCGCCGCGAGGTCCGCGCACACCTCCCACGCCACCACCCCGCCCTGCGACCAGCCGAACACCAGCTCCGGCGCGATCCCGGCGTCGTCCAGCGCGGCCAGCACGGTCGCGGCCATGCCCGGGATGCTCTCCTCCGGCTCCTCGCCGGGCAGCAACCCGGTCGAGCGCACCGCGTAGACGTTGTGGGTCTCGCCCAGGTACGACGCCAGCCGCAGGTACGGCCCCAGCCCGCCGCCCGCGCCCGGCACCATCACGCACACCGGCCGGTCCTTGCGGCGCACGAACGGGACCAGCCGGCCGGGTAGCGTCCCGGCGCTCACCGCCCGTCCTCTTCGCGCAACTGCCGCACCAGCGCGGCCAGCGCGGACACCGTCGGCACGCGGAAGAAGTCCGCCACCGGCACCGCTACCCCGTGGTCCTCCTCGACCCGGGCCAGCGCGGTGAACACGTTGAGCGAGTGGGCCCCGTACTCCAGCAGCGACCGGCCCGGCTCGACCTCCTCGACGTCGAGCACCTCGCACCACAGCGCGGCCAGGTCCCGTTCGAGGTCGTCGGCGTACTCGACCGGACCCGTGCTCTCGGTGGTCCTCTGGAGCGTCGCCGCCAGGGCGGCGAGGGCCGCGTGATCGGTCTTGCCCGTGCCCGAGGTGGGGACCTTGTCCAGGTCGTGGATGCGCGTCGGCACCATGTAGGACGGCAGCGCGGCGGCCAGCCGGTCCCGGACCTGCCGGTGGTCGGCCGCGCCGACCAGGAACAACACCAGCTCCCGGTCCGCGCCCTCGCCCACCGCGACCGTGACCGCCTGCCGCACGCCCTCGACCCCGTTGGCCACGGTGTCGATCTCGCCCAGTTCGACCCGGTAGCCGCGGATCTTGACCTGGGTGTCGCCGCGCCCGAGGAACACCAGCACGCCGTGCTCGTCGCGCACGACCAGGTCGCCCGTGCGGTACATGCGGCCCTCGCCGGAGAACCGGTCGGGCAGGAAACCCTTCTCGGTCTTCTCCGGGTCGTTCAGGTAGCCCTCGGCCGGGCACAAGCCGCCCAGGTGCAGGTCACCCGGGACGCCGGTCGGCGCCAGGTGGCCGGTCTGGTCGACCACGTAGGCGGTGACGCCGTGCAGCGGCAGGCCGATCGGGACGTGCGCGGGCCAGGATTCCTGGGCGGCGGTCAGGCGGTGGGTGGTGACGGCGTGCGTCTCGGTCGGGCCGTAGAGGTTGACCAGGGTGCAGTGCGGGTGTTCGACGAAGAACTTGCGGATCTCGTCGTTGACCATGAGTTGTTCGCCCGAGACGCAGACGTATCGAAGGCGGGGGAATTTTGTGCGAGCGTCTTGCGCGGCTTGCACATATGGGCGGAGGGCCGCGACCGGCAGGTAGATGTGCGTGACCTCGGTGGCGGCGATGTGCTTGACGAGGGCGGGGAAGTCCCTGCGGTCCACGCCGCCGCGCCCGACCACCGTGCCGCCGGACGCGAGGGTGGGGACGATCTCCTGGAAGGAGACGTCGAAGCCGAGCGGGGCGTACTGGAGGAAGCGGGTGCCGGGGTCCTGGTCGAGGAACCCGATCTGCCAGGCGGTGAGGTTGAGCAGCGGCCCGTGACCCATGAGCACGCCCTTGGGCAGGCCGCTCGACCCGGAGGTGAACATCAGGTAGGGCGCGGCCTCCGCCACCCCACCCGGCAACTCGCCGCTCGTCGCCGCCGGGCCGCCGGTCGTTGCCGTGGTGTCGGTCGCGCGCGGTGTGGCGGGGATCAGCTCGACCTCGGGCAGGTCCACCCCGCGCCCGACCACCAGCCGGCACTTCGCCTTGTCCGCCATGTACTTCAGGCGGTCGGCGGGCAGGCTCGGGTCCAGGGGCAGGAAGGTCGCGCCGCACATCAGGATGGCGAACATGGCCGTCGTGGTGTCGCACAGCGTGTCCGCCGCCAAGCCGACCACGTCGTGCGGTCGCACGCCCCGGCCGACCAGCTCGGCCGCGAGGTGTTCGGCGTTCGACACCAGCTCGGCGTAGGTGAGGCCGGCGTCGGGTTCCTCGATGGCGGGGGAGTCGGGGGTGCGGCGGGCGGTGTCGCGGACCCAGTCCACCAGGGTCGTCGCGGGCACCCGGCCGGGGTAGCCGTCGGTGCGCAGGGAGTCCACCCACGACGAGTCGGTGAACAGGTCCGCGACCGGGCGGCTGCCGTCGGCCACCGCCCGGCGCAGCGCCGTGCGCAGGGAGTCCAGGAGGCCGTCCGCCACGGCGGGCGCGATGAGCTGCCGGTCGTACTCCAGTTCCAGCAGCCAGCCGCCCTCGCGCGGGGTCGCGCCCAGCCACAGGTCGAACTTGGCGGTGTCGTTGCCGGGTTCGCGGACGTCCAGGATGGTGCTGCCGGGTGTGCCCTCGAAGGTGTCCTGCATGGCCAGCATCGCCGAGAACAGCGGGTTGCGGTTGCTGGTGCGGTCCTGCCGCAGCAGCGCCACGAGCTGGTTGAACGTCACGCCGACGTTGGCACGGCAGTGGTCCACGGCCGTGCGCACGACGTCGGCGACGTGCTCGTCCACCGGGCGCGACCAGTCCACGTCCACCCGGACCGGGAGGGTGTTGACGAAGAAGCCGCACAGGTCGTAGGAGCCGACCGTCCGGCGGGCGGTGAACGGGCTGCCCACCAGGACGCTGGTCACCCCGCCGTGCCGGGCCAGCACCGCCCCGTACACGGCGGTGAACAGCACGAACGGCGTGACCGACAGGCGTTTGCAGGTCTGCCGCAGCAGCTCGTTGTCCTGCTCGGACAGCAGCCACGACACCCGCGCGCCGGTGAAGTCGGTCTCGTGCGGGCGGTCCGGGCGCGGGCCGAGCACCAGCGGCGGCACGTCCCGCAGCCGTTCCGCCCACGCCCTCGCCGCGTCCACTGTGGACTGGGCGGAGGCGGTGCGGTTCTGGGCGTTGAGCTCGCGGGCGAACGCGGTCTCCCGGGCGGCCACCAGTTCCGTGGTGAGCTTGCCGGCCAGCGCGGCTTCGAGGTCACGCACCAGCGGCCCCATCGACACGCCGTCGCCGACCACGTGGTGCGCGCACAGGACGACCGCCGCCGCGGAGCCGTCGGTGGCCCGCACGTACCCGAACCGGTAGGCCGGGCCGGTGTGCAGGTCGAACGGCTCGCCACCCAGCTCGGCCGCCACCGCGGCGCACGCGGCGGCGTAACCCGGGGCTGGCACGTCCACCCGCTTGACCGGCAGGGTGTCGCGCGTGGGCGGCGGGGTGAGGCGGGCGTGCATCTCGGGCAGGGCCAGGAACACCTGCCGCAACGCCGGCTGCACCGCCACCAGCACGGTCAGCGCGTCCAGCACGGTGTCCGGCTCCAGCGAGGGGTCCAGCTCGACGTGCATGAGCTGGTTGTAGATCTGGGCCGTGGTGACCCAGCCGTCCACGACCAGCAGGCCCTTCTGCGACTCGGTCAGCGACAACGCGGTCCCGATCCCGGTGCCGGCCGCCTTGGTGTCCGTGGTCCCCGTGTCGCCGGTCGCGGTGTCGGCCGTCATCACGCGCCCGTCCCGGCCATCTCGGCCAGCCACGCCTTGAGGTCGCCGATCGTGCGCAGGTCGACCATGCGGGTGGCGTCGATCTCGGTGTCGTCGTCGCCCGCCACCTCCACCGCCAGGCGCAGCAGCGACAGCGATTCCAGACCGGCGTCGAGCAGCGGGGTCGAGTCGTCGTAGGCCGCGGTCGCGTGCTTGGCGATGGCCGCGTCGAGATCCACTGGTGCGGTCGTCACGATGCTCCCCAGATCGTCCGTCCGTGCGCCGGCGTGGGGCCGGTCACACCATCCGGGAGCGATGGTTCACAGTGCCGATGTGCGGCCGATGTGCCCGCGATTCGCGGTCGATGTGTGCTTCGGTTCCCCGATGGGGGTCAGCGGGTGGCCCGCTTGCGCGCCGAGTAGGAACGGGCCTTCGCCCGGTTGCCGCACACCCGCATGGTGCACCAGCGCCGGGAGTGGTTGCGCGAGACGTCCCAGAACACCCAGCCGCACGTCTCGTCCGCGCACCTCTTGAGCCGCTGCGCCTGCCCGGTCACCGCGAGCTCCGACCAGGCGATGGCCAGCACGCCCATCGCCTTGCGCGCGGCGGGCAGCGCCGGGTCCGGGCGCAGGCCGTGCCGGGGCGGGGGACCCTGCGGGTCCGGGTCGGCGGACAGGAACACCAGCACCGGAAGGTCGCGCAGCACGGCGTTGGCCACGGCCAGCACGTGCGGGGAGGACGGCCCGTCGCTGCCCAGCGCGTCCCGGACGCCGGCCCGCAGGTCCAGCAGCATCCGGTGCTCCTCGCGGGTCAACGCCACCGGCCGGTCCACCAGGCCGCGCGCCAGCAGCCACGCCGCCGCCTCGGGCGCGGAGGCCAGCACGTCGGTCTCGTCCTCCAGGTCCACCGTGTTCGCGAACGCGGCCACCAGTTCGGCCTCGGGAGACGCCTCGATCACCAGCCACCTCCCTACGCCATTGGGGTGGTTGCCGTCGCCCACCCCCTACAGCATCCGCCGCCGCCGGCGTACTGTCCAGCAAACCCGGTAGCCGGTTAACCCCCTGGAGCCGACACATGGCCGAGCAGACCAGGGCCGTCGACGCGACGCCCGACGCGGCGGCCGACCCCAGCCGCCGCAACACCGCCGTCCTGGTGGGCTTCACCGCGGTCACGAACCTGACCGACGGCATCACCAAGATCGCCTTCCCGCTGGTGGCGACCACCATCACCAGCTCACCCGCGCAGATCTCCGGCGTGGCGCTGACCCTGTGGCTGCCGTGGCTGCTCGCCGCGCTGCACGTGGGCGTCCTGGTCGACCGCGTGGACCGCCGCAAGCTGCTGTGGGCGGCGAACCTGGTCCGGGTCGTCGTAGTGTCCGGCGTCCTGTGGACGGTGGTGAACGACACCGTGTCCCTGCCCGTCCTGTACGCCGGTGGCCTGGCCCTGGGCGTGGCCGAGGTGGTGGCCCTGACCTCCGCCGCCGCCCTGGTCCCCGACGCCGTCCGCCCCGCGCACCGCGAACGCGCCAACTCGTGGGTCGCCGGCGCGGAGACGGTGTGCAACGAGTTCGCCGGCCCCCTGGTGGGCGGCCTCCTGGTGGCCGCGAGCGCGACCCTGGCGTTCGGCACATCCGTGGCGGGCTACCTGGTCGGGATCGTGGTCCTGCTGCTCCTGGTCGGCACGTTCAAGGTGGCGCGCGCCGCCGACCGGCCCCGCGAGTCGGTCAACCGGCAGATCGCCGAGGGCCTGAAGTTCCTGTGGCACCAGCGGATGCTGCGCATGATGGCGTTGGTGCTGACCGTGCTGTGCGCGTGCTGGGGCGCGTGGTTCGGCCTGATGCCGCTGTACGCCACCAGCGAGATGGGCCTGGACGCCAAGGGCTACGGCGTGCTCATCAGCGCGATGGGCGTGGGCGGCGCCATCGGCGCCGTCGTCACCACCACCCTCAACCGCCTGCTGGGCCGGCGGTGGGTCATGCTGGCCGACCTCATCGGGACGTTCGCGATGGTCATGGTGCCCGTGCTGTTCCCGTCCGTGTGGTTGGTCGCCGCGTCGGCGTTCGTAGGCGGCCTCGGCGGCACCTTGTGGACGGTCAACTCGCGGACGTTGAGCCAGGGCATCGTGGCCAGCGAGATGATGGGCCGCTACAACGCCGCCGCCCGCCTGTTCAGCTGGGGCGCGATCCCCCTGGGCGCGGGCCTGGCGGGGCTGCTGGCGGAGTGGTTCGGCATGAAGACGGCCTTCGCGGTCTTCGCGATCGCCGTGGCCCTGCTCATCGTCCCCTTCCTGCACACCTTCACCACGAAGTCGCTGGCGGCCATCGAACCCCCCAAGGAGTAACCGCCCGCGCCCCCCGCCGTTCCCGGTCGCGACCGCTGGCGCACGCGACCGGGAACGGCACTCACCCAACCCTGCCGGCGCCCTTATCGGCGCCTCCTTCTACCTGCTCTCCAGACGGGTTGTTCGCTCGCGCCCTCTTCATCCCTGTGCCGGCGCGGTGCCCAAAGGGCCACAGTCGGTCCGGGAAGGGCCGCGAGCGTCGCCAGCAGAATGTACGCAAGTGACGTGTCGGCGATGATCACTGCCGCCACCACGCTCCCCACCAGGAACAGGCCCCATCTCACCGCGTATGTCACATCGCCCACGAGCTTCACGAGACTGGCCGTTGTTTCCGCCCGCTGGAGAACGCGAACACCGACCCTCGGTCGGGACTGTGCCGGGATCGGTCGGCGGGGACCACGACGCCGTGTCCCACGCCCGAAGGAAGGCGGGAAAGCCGACGGCGTCGGACGTCCGGCGGGTGAGTTCTCGCGCTGAGCCGCGAGAGCGACACCTTGCCGGGCGCGTGCCGCGAGGGCGTCCAGTTCCGCGGCCTGTTCGGGGTCGACGTCGTCGAGGCGAGCCATGACAGCGTCGAACTCGGCGTCGAGCTGCACTTCGGTGCTGCTTGCCGCACCGTCCGGGGTCGCGCGGAGAAGGGCCTCGATGGCTTCGAGTCGGATCTCGTGGTCGTCGCTCACGGCTAGCCCTCCTTCTGAACAGTGGCGCGGCGGTAGGGGGCGAGCAGAGGCGAATCGCGCAGCTGTCGAAGTGCCTCGTCGTGGATCTTGTAGAAGCTCGACCTCGACACCCCCATCACGACTGCGGCTGTGCGTGGGTCGAGGTCGTCGAGGTAGCGCAGGTGAAGAGCCTGCCGCTGCCGGTCGTCGAGCCTCGACAGGAGACGCTCGACGTCGAGCCGGAGGACCACCTCGTGCTCGCCCTGGCCGACAAGCCGATCGCGAAGCTGCCGGTCCAGGCGATCTTGGACTTCGTCCGCACCGGAGAGCATCTCGCGGGAGAACTTGCTCCGGTGCCAATCGGCCACGCGGCGAGTCGCGATTTTGATCAACACGGCGACCGGCTCGCGCGCATTGATGTTGGCCTCGAAATTGCGGAGGAAGGCTGTCCAGGTCTCCTGAGCGATGTCGTCGACCGCTGCCGGGTTGTCGATCCGGTTGCGGATCACCCGCCTCACCCGGTCGGCGTGCTCGCCGAAGAAGGCCCGACGCGTGGGCGCCGGACCTCGCTTCGCGTCTTCCTCGTCGGTCACCGCTGAGCGTGGGCCGGAACCGCGCCGATGGTGATCGTCCATCGGCTGCCGTCGCGCTCGGTGACCTCCGCGTGGGCGACCTGACCACTACCCGCCAGCGTGGCGGCCACCGTCGACATCGTGCGGTGTCGCTGCTCCGCGAGCGCCACCTGCCCGTGGACCTGGACGATCACCCCGGGCAGTTGGCGCAAGCGGGTGACACCGGTCGCCAGACCGCTGGGGGGAGCGGTCTCCACCGACTCGATCATCGAGTTCCTTCCTGTTGGACACTCTCGATCGGTATGTCGGAGTTCGGCGAGGATTCGTCCAGCATGGTCGGTCGGACCCAGTGCCTGCCGGTGCGTTGCCCGAAGTCACTCGGTGGTGAAGGCGCGGATCAGCGCCGCGGTCCGGCCGGGTGTCTCGACCACGGGGGAGTGGCCCGCCTCGGCGATCGTCTCCACCCGCGCCCCCGCCGCCGCGTACCGGCGGGCCGACCGTGCCCCGTAGAACCGGTCCCGGCCACCCAGCACCACCAGCACCGGCAACCCCAGCTCGCGCACCCGCACGTCCAGCGGCCGAGCCGCCAAGCGCTCCCGCCGACGCACCAGCACGATCGGGAACATCCCGGCGTCCAGCGCCCGGTGGTCCTCCAGAGCCTGCCGAGCCAGCGCCGACCCCACCCGGAACCCCGGCGCGACCGCGTGCGCCGCCACCGCCCGGACCGCGAAGGCAGGCGCGAGCCGGTGCAGCAACGCTCCCACCACGGGCACCGTCATCAGCAGGCCGCCGCGTGGGAAGGTGGCGTCGGAGTAGTCCGGCGCCTGCGCCACGACCACCACCCGCGCCACGCGCCCGCAGGTCTCCGCCAGGGATAACGCCACGTCCGCGCCGAAGGAGTGCCCGACCGCGGTCACCTCCGACAAACCGAGCCGCGCCAAGACCCCAGCCACCACCCGCGCCTGCTCGTCGGCGTCGGCGGCCCGGCCGCCGGTCGCACCGTGGCCCAGCAGGTCCACCCGCACCACCCGGCACCCGACCAGCAGCGGCACCAGGCGGTCGAACCAGTGCAGCGACCCGCCGAAACCGTGCAGCAGCACCACAGGCGGACCGTCGGCCGGGCCGTCCACCCGCACGTGCACCCGCCGACCGCCGACCGACGCGAACGTCCCCGCGACCCGCCTCACCACGAAAGACCCGGCTTCACAGCGAAAGACCCGGCCTCACAGCGAGCGGGCCAGTGCCAACCCCGCCGCGCGGCCGGAGAACACGCACCCGCCCAGGAACGTGCCCTCCAAAGCGTTGTACCCGTGCACCCCGCCCCCGCCGAACCCGGCGACCTCGCCGGCCGCGTACAACCCCGGCAGCACCGACCCGTCCGGCCGGACCACCTGCGAGTCCAGGTTCGTCTCCAACCCGCCCAGCGTCTTGCGGGTCAGGATGTTCAGCCGCACGGCGATCAGCGGGCCGTGGGCCGGGTCCAGGATGCGGTGCGGCTTGGCCACGCGCGTGATCCGGTCGCCCACGTACCGCCGCGCGTGCTCGACGGCCGCCAGTTGCAGGTCCTTGCCGTACTTGTTGCCCAGTTCCCGGTCCCGCGCCACGATCTGCTTCTCCAGCAGGTCGTAGTCCACCGCAGGCCCACGGGCGATCTTGTTCATCCCGTCCACCAGCTCGCGCAGCGTGGACGCCACCACGAAGTCCACCCCGTGCTGCTTGAACGCCTCCACCGGCCCCGGCGCGCCCTTGGCCAACCGGCTGCGCAGCGCCAGCTTGACGTCCTTCGACGTGATGTCGGGGTTCTGCTCCGACCCCGACAGCGCGAACTCCTTCTCGATGATGGTCTGCGTCAGCACCAGCCACGAGTAGTCGTGCCCGCCGGCCAGGATCGCCTTCATCGACCCGTTGGTGTCGAAGCTCGGGTAGTTCGGCGCGGCCAACCGACGACCGGTCGCGTCGAACCACAGCGACGACGGGCCGGCCAGGATGCGGATGGCGTGGTCGGGCCAGATCGGGTCCCAGTTGACGATGCCCTCGGTGTAGTTCCACATCCGGTCGCGGTTGACCACGCTCGCGCCCGCCGTCTCGCTGATGGCCAGCATCCGGCCGTCCACGTGCGCGGGCACGCCGGAGATCAGCGTCTCCGGGCACTTGCCCAACCGCTCGGTCGGCCAGTACCGGCGGATCAGCTCGTGGTTGTGCCCCACCCCGCCCGAGGCCACGACCACGGCCGCCGCCCGGTGCTCGAACTCGCCCACGACCTCCCGGGGGGACGCCTTGCCGCGCTCCAACCCGTCGCAGGGCTCCAGCACCGCCCCGCGCACGCCGACCACGGCGCCGTCCTCGACGACCAGCTCGTCCACCCGGTGCCGGAACCCGAACTCCACCAGCCCGCGCTGCTCCGCGCCCAGCACGGGTTCGGCGAACACCCGCACCACCTCGGGGCCGGTGCCCCAGGTCAGGTGGAAGCGGGGCACCGAGTTGCCGTGCCCGTCCGCCTTGCCGTCGCCGCGCTCGGCCCACCCGACCAGCGGCAGCACCCGCAACCCCAGGTCGTGCAGGTACTGGCGCTTGCCGCCGGCGGCCCACTCGACGTAGGCCTGCGCCCAGCGGCGCGGCCAGTGGTCCTCGCGCTCCCGGTCGAACGCGGCGCTGCCCAGCCAGTCCTGGATGGCCAGCTCGTAGCTGTCCTTGATGCCGAGCCTGCGCTGCTCGGGCGAGTCGACCAGGAACAGCCCGCCCAGCGACCAGAAGGCCTGCCCGCCGAGGTTGGCGCGGTTCTCCTGGTCCAGCACCAGGACCTTCTTGCCCGCCTTGGCCAGCTCGTGCGTGGCGACCAGGCCGGCCAGTCCGGATCCGACGACGATGACGTCCGGGTTCATGCGTCCCCTCCGGGGGTGGTGTAGGCGAGCACGACTGCTTCGAACAGGTCCAGCCGGCGGCGCCGCGCCGCGGGGTCGTCCGGCTCGACCAGGCACTGCACGGTGGTCCCGTCGTGCACGGCGACCAGCGCGAGCGCCAGCGCCCGCGGGTCGGGGACCGCGCGCCCGACCCGCCGCAGGAACGACACCAGGACCGGGGTGAGGGTGCCGGCGATCGCGTCCTCCCGCGCGGCGACCACCTCGCGCAGCCCCGGTGTGCGCAGGGCGTGCGCGGTGAACTCGGCGGTCACGCGGTACCAGACGTCGTCCAGGCCCACCGCCGCGTCGACCAGTTCCACGACGTCCCGCGCGGTGGTCACCTGAGCGGTGTCGGCCGCCTCCAGCGCGCGCCGCAGGTCCTCCAGCAGCGCCTGCGACCGGTCCGCCCACATGGCCAGGAACAGCTCGTCCAGGGAGGCGAAGTTGGAGTAGAACGCGCCCCGGGTGAACCCGGCCCGCTCGCACACCTGCTCGACGCTGGCCCGCCCGAAGCCCTCGGCGGCGAACACCGCCAGCGCGGCCTCGTGCAGGCGGCGCAGCGTCTCGACCCGGCGGCGGGTGGGGGGCATGCGGACCTCACTCTCGATACGGCACCGTATCCGATACGGCGGCGTATCAACAGAGGTCAGACGGCCCGGTGCAGCCCCCGCACCCGCGCCGCGCCCGCGTACAGCCAGGCGAACAGCACCCACATGCCCGCGAAGATCAACCCGACGACCACGTACGCGACCGCCCACAACACCGCCGGGGTGTCGCTCTTGCGCTCCCGCTGGAGGAAGTCGATCTCCGCCATGAACGCCCGCGCCCCGTCACGCGCCTCGATGGCCGCCGCGTTCGCCGCCGGGTCGGCCGGTGCGTAGAGCGGCAGGATCGCCATCACCCCGTCGGGGGTGTGCAGGCGGACACCGGACTTCCACTGCCCGTAGATCGGCAACGCCTGGGCGGTCCGGTAGACGCCGTCGCCGACGCGTTCCAGCGGCGTGGTCGCGAAGTCACCGCCCTGCCAGGCGAACCCGTTGAGCCACACCGCGTCCTCGACCGGCCGCTCCAGAGTCACGGTGGCGTGCACCCACCGCGGCGTGGCGTCGCTGTTGGGATTGGACACCTCGAACCCGGCGGCGGCCTCGGTGAGCCGAACGGTCCCGGACAAGGGTGGCGGATCCTGCGGCACCGCGACCGCCGCCATCAATCCCACCGCAGCCAACGCGCCCACCACCCCAGGCAGGTGCCGAGTCCCGCCACTCTCCGCCCGCTCGGCCACCTCCTCCAGCCGCTCGTGCTGCCACACCCCGATCAACGCCCCCGCGACAGCCGCCGCCGTGCCGTAAACCACGAACCACGCCAGCTGCTGCGACGGCCAAGGATTGGGCATCAGGAACCGCGACAACGCCGCCTCACCCAACATCCCCACCGTGCCCGCACCCACCCCGGCAACCAGCGCAAACCGCCACCGAGTCACGAACAACGCCGCCGCCTCGACCACCACGGCCTCGGCCACGTACGGCAGCGGCACCGCCACATGCAGGTCAGCCAACGCCGGGATCACCGAGAACAACACCCGGCTCCCCAACAGCACCCCGAGCACGATCAACGTCCCGCCCGGCCCCCACGACAACCGCCCCACGGTCAACGTCCACGCACCGACCAGCCCGACCAGCACCACCTGCGCCAGCATCGGGAACTGCGGCACACCCAGGTCGAACTCCATCAGGAACGCCGAGGCCCCCATCAACCACGCACCCGCCAACACCGGCCCAAGCACCCGCACCAGCCGACCACGCGCCCCAACCTGCCGCGCCTCGGCCAGCAACAGTTGCAGCCCGATCACAACCCCGACCCCGCCGCCGATCATGAGGATGTGCGTGGGCCCCCACTCGGTCACGTCCTGCCCGAACAACCGGTGCCACACGTCGTCCAGCGGAAACCCCGCCACCCCGACGAGCCCGGTCGCGATCATCTGCACACTGCCCAGCGGCACCCGCCAGTCCTTGGTCAGCCGCAAGGTCCGCACCGGCAACGGATCCCTGGCCAACGCCGCACTCACCACACCACTGGCAAGAATCCCCATCAGCCCGAAGTAGATCGGGAAGTGCGACGGGTTGGCCAACGGCCCTTCATCCCGCCCCAACTCCATGTGGATGGGCACGTCCCAATACACGCCAACCAGCGCCGCACCCCCCGACAGCCCGGCCAACCCCATCGGCAACCCAGCCCACCGCGGCAACCCGGTCCGACCGGCAACCCGATCCGCCAGCCTCCCCAGCACCGTCCCCCGCCCCGCCCGCTCCCGCGCCACGAACACCACTACCGGCACGAACACCAGCGCAGACATCGCCGCCGCAATCAGGACCTGCGAAAACTCCGCCCCACCCGCCGGTGGTGCCTCGTGTGCCAGGACGTGCATCGTCGCCTCCCGCCGTAACGCCGGACCGCGACACCGTACCAAATACCTGTAACCAGAAGTAGCAGTTACCTCAAATCACACCAACCACCGAAGCCCCGCCCTTAGGCTGACCGGGTGATCTACACCGACTCCGAGGCCCGAACCCTGCGCACGGCGGTGTTCGGCGCGATGGTCCTGGTCTCCACTGCCGAACCAGGCGCCCTGGACCAGGAAAGCCACGCCGGCATCCGAGCCCTGAGCGCCTTCTCCCCGTCCCTGCGCGAGGTCCTGGCGGCAGACCACCCCGAACTCCCGGAGGGCACCGTCGCCGACGTGGAAGCCGGCGTCCTCACGGCCCTCCGCCAGTCGATCCACATCCTCACCACAAAGTCCCCCCAGGACGCCCCCACCTTCCCGACGGCCGTCCTGACCATCTGCCAAGAGGTCGCCACCGCCGACGGCCACGTGGGCGAGGGCGAACACGCAGTCATCACCCGAGTACGCGAGGCCTTGAAGGGCTGAGCCCAAAAACCAAGGAGGGCGGCCATCAAGACAGCCACCCTCCCCGGCCACACCACCCACTGAGGACTTACGACCCGCCACCCGCCGCAAGCGCAAGCAAATCCTTGTTGCCGTCCGCCCACACGACGGTCATCACGACCCCCGCAATCCGCCACACACCCTCAAGCCGCACCAGCCGGAACTCGTAGTTCCCGCCCAACGTCCACAAGGGCGACCCAAACCGGTTGGCCAGCACATGCGTGGCCTGGAACGACGCCGTGCACACAGCACTGTCACCCGTCACGGCCACCAGGTGGTTGGCCACGAGGTGTTGCGTGGCATCGAACGCCCCCAGAAACCCAGACCACGCACCAACGATGTCCGCCGGCGCAAGCGTCGCAGGCTCACCCCCGTTGAGACTGGTGTAGTCGAGCGTCACGGAAGGCGCAAAGACCTCCCCCAACCGATCCCACTCCCGCCGATCCGCGTGCACCGCCATCCGCGTGCAGACCTCGACGATCTCGTCCCTGTCGCTCACCCGGTTCTCCCTCTGCGAACAGAACTCAACGGTCAGCCAGAGGATCTCCGGAAGATCATCACCAAGGCAACACCCCCACCAAGCCCAGCTCTTCCCGCGCGCCAGCCCAGCTCTTCCCGCGCGCAGCGCGGCCCTCGCGCGCGGAGCGCGCGGTAGGTGTCACCTACAAGTGGAGGGCCTCGGTTCCCCCACCGTATGGCCCGCCCGAAGG